>DAOVGK010000058.1 GCA_030672445.1 Candidatus Aerophobota bacterium | reverse complement strand
AAGGATATGTTCGGTTCCGAGATAACCATGATTTAATCTATTGGCTTCTTCTTGAGCCAATAAGATGGCTCGTTTTGCTTGTTCAGTGGATCTATTAAACATAATCAGTCTCCTTTAATTCTTTGTAAATTTTTTTCTCTCACTCTATTTATTAGCTCCTAATCCTCAGGGAACATTTTCTCCCAAGGAAATTTTCTTTCGTGATTTCTCCGGAATCTTTCCCATTTGCCACTAGCTCTAGTCAGATTTAATTTATTGATTAAACAATCATCAAAGTGCTCGGTTCCGCAATGTAAACATACCTTGTTAATGATTGCTTCATCTGATAGGGCAGCCTCAAGGAACTTTTTTAATCCCTGAGTTAGAAATCTTTGCTCATCCTCCTCTAGTCTCACGAAGATCTGAGCTATCTCTGTTCGTCTTTTTTCTTCTATAGTTTCCAGCACCCTTACTCCTTTAAGGGTAACTCTTAGTCGGGTGTTTCTTCGATCAGCTTCATCGTCCCTTCGCTGAGTCAGTCCTCTATCAATAAGCCTGTTTATCAGTTTACTGGCCGCTGGGTAACTTATGGCCAGGCCATTGGCTAAATCTCCTACCAGACAATCCTCATGCTGTTTAAGAAATCTCAAACCCCTCAACTGAGGTGCAGTGAGACGATACTCCCTTAAATACCTCAATGTCTCCAGAGTAGTCATATTAATTAACCGGCTGAAAAGATCCATCAGTCTTTCTAACTCTAGGAGATAACGTTCCATCTTTCCCTGCTCAATTATTTAACCTAGTTAAATAATAGCACAAAAAAATAAATTGTCAAGGGGTGCGTGCTGGTTGACCCCCCCTAAAAATCTGGTAAACTTTGGAATTCCCAATTCTTAAAAGACCGGAGAGAGAACTCGTAAGGTTAACTTGGATAGAAAAGAAATTGAAAGAAGATAATTTTAGAGGAAAAAGAGAATCTATTAGTTTAAAAGAGAAAAAGGGGACGTGATTATTTTTTTAGTTCTCTCTTCTCACAATTATTTCTTCTTGTCAAAAAATAATCACGTCCCCTTTTTCCCCTTGCGTTACCTAAAAATCTTTTAGAAACAGGAAATAATGACTCCTAGAAGATTAAAAGCTGATTTACACCTACATACCAGCGAGGACCCCAAAGATAAAGTCAGATATTCGGCCAGGCAATTGATTGATTATGCATCTCAGATGGGCTTCGATGTCCTCGCCATTACCAACCACAATTCTTACACCTATAATGATTATTTGAGAGACTACGCTGCCAGCAAAGGGATTCTTTTGATTCCCGGGATTGAGCTTTCTGTACAGGGAAAGCACATCGTACTGCTGAATACCACCGATAGTGCTCCCCAAAAGATTCAAAGTCTGCAGGACCTAAGGGATTATAAAAACGAGGATAGCTTAGTAATAGCTCCCCATCCATACTTTCCCATGTTTCAGGCACTAAAGTCGAAGTTGGAAGAGTACGTCGATACCTTCGATGCTATAGAATACACTCATTTCTACTTCCGCAGGATTAACTATAACAAAAAAGCTGAAAGAAAAGCAAGAGAGTTTAACCTTCCTCTGATAGGGGTTTCTGACGCCCATCTTCTTCGTCAAATAGGTTTGACCTACTCTCTCATTGATGCAGAAAAGACCCCCGAGGCTGTCATTGGCGCAATTAGAAAAAAAAGAGTCCACATAGTTACCCAGCCCATGAGACTCACCTTTTCTAATGTTCTTCTAAGTTTAAAGTATTTCGTCACTCAGGGCACAAATCGTCGGGGTGGACTTGTCTTGGAACCTTCAAAAGATTCCGAGGCTTGATAGCACTAGGAAAGAATTAGTATTCAGGAGATTTATACGCGTATGGAGGGAATCAATAGCTCATGGCTGATAGCTCATAGTAAAACCCTAAAAACTATGAGCCATGAGCTAAAATACAGCGACGGAGGGGAAGAGTCCCCAGATATTCTCAAAGTATGCTCTATTGGCAAGATGGCTTTAATTTTTACCCCGTTAGATAGTGAACATCTAACGGGGTTTACCTTGCAGCTCTTTTATTTTATCCCGGAGTCGAGCTGCCTTTTCAAAATCTTCCCTTCTGACAGCTTCTTCTAACTCTATGTTCAATTTTTCCGATTCCGTAAGCGGTTTCTTCTTTCTGATTTCTCGTGCGAACTCTCTCAGCGACTCTATTTCCTCACTTTCTTTGGATAATTCAGACTGATCCAAACTTTGGAAAAAGTCATCAATTCTTTCCATTCCCAGCTTTGTTTGTTTTAAGGCTTTCTGGTAATCTTTTTTTTCTAAACTGATCAATGCTTTTGCTTTGGTATTCATCATTATTATATAAGGTATGTAGCGGGCAAAAGTAGTTTTATATCGCTCATCCGCACCATATCTTAAAACCAACTGGTGTGCTCTCAGGTTGCGCTCGGTATCCCTTATCACTCCTCGATAATCTTTTAACGAAAACAGACTGAGGTAGCGGTGGTAGTATTGGACAGCTTCCTCATATAGGCTTTCACAATCACTCTTGCTCAACTCAAATCCCCGGATGGTGCCATGGCTGGCTTTATATTGTTCTAGTCGTGACAGATGATAATCCAGTAAGGACTCTTTCCTATAAGGCCTTTTTCCATCTGGTCTACCCTTTGCTTCCATTTGGAGAAGACCAAGTTCTATCCTCATCTGAATTTTATTCTTTCCGTTCCTTCCCTTTATTTTTCTGGCGGTGATCTTACCTGGCCGGTATTCCCATCCTTCCATAGCGGGACCAATATCTTCACTCATATCTTCCTCCTCTAGAGTAGGTTGCCATTAGTCTGAAGGTCAGCCGCTACACCGGGAAACAAGGATTTTGAAACTTCAGCTTCTTTTTTTCTTTCTTTGGTTGGGTGAGCGCTGTAAATAGCTAGCTTATTGGCATCTTTAAACACTAAGATCGTCTCCCGGGGGTCAGCTCTAATCCATCGGTCGATGATTTTTTGTGGATTTTTCGTAGGATTTAAATGAGCTGCCTGAATTAACGTATCATCAAGCTTGGAATATAGCCAGATTCTATTTACTCGCCCCATGATTCTTGCCATTTTATAAGCTTTCTGCTTGAACAATCGGTAGTTCTTCTTGATTTCAGGAGCAAGCTCACTTTTGGATTTGGTCAGAGTTAGGGAGTCATAAAAGAATCTTTTGGCCTTTTCACTAGGGGCCAGACCTTGGTGTCCACCGTCGCAGGCAGCTAACCACAGAACCTCTCCTTTGTCAAGAATAGCACTATTTACTAGATCAAGTCCTCTCTGAGCGGTGTAGAGAGTTTCATCGTCAGGATAACCACCCGGGGAGACAATAGAATATTTACTGGGTTTTAGATAAAAGCTAGTTGTTTGGTCTACCACTTTAATGCCTTCCCTGGTAACAGTTTCAACGTCACCTGCTGCAGCCCAGATAAGTTGCTTGCTACCTATGGTAGCCAGGGTGTACACTTTCCTACCGTGGCTGATAATATCCATAGCCTCCCGCATATCTTCAGCAACTGGATTGGAACGCCGTTCAGGGTCATAATGCCAGGGATGCCTGCCAAAAGATGCCTCCATTTCTAAGGCAAGTCTGTGATTGGCTTCTATTGTTTCAAAGGAGCAACATCCGGGAAGAAAGTTTTTGATAGCATTACAATAGCCAGCAAAATAGTGATTCTTCATGTTACTGGTAACAAAAAAGATTTCTACTTTTAAGAGCTCCGGGTCGACTTCAACTTTTGTCCCTCGGCTGGTTGTACCTACCTTTACAGTGGGTCTTTCACAGTCATGAATCAAAATGGCATGGTTAAGACGGTATCTTTTTGCGATTTCTTCAATAGTTCTCGCAATCTCAAGATTCCCCTTAACTTCTGGATTATGAGAGCCAGTAGTAATTATGTATTGAATATGCTTTGCTTCCCTTAGCCTTTTTGCACTGGCCTCGATCTGGTGCCAATGAGGCTGGCCCCTAGTGCTATCCTCCACCAGAGCGCACACTTTTTGGTTCCTTACCATATCCTCCAATTTTGAAGCAGCCAAAGGTTTTTCCAATGCATTTTCCAGAATTTCCACATTGGTTGAAATTTCTTCCGATTTCTTTGGTTCAATAATTTGTACCTTGTCATCGGGTAGATCCAAAATCAAGCTTTCTTTTCCATAGGGTAATTTTACTTTCATTTTGAGTAAATACGCTCCTCACCAATGTCCATGTTTCTTTAGATAATCCAGAAGTCTTTCTATATCATGAGGAGCTGACCTGATGGCTAAAGTGCTAACGTAGATCAAGAGCGAAAATTGCCAGCTATCTTCCGGACCGGTAATTAGTCCTGAATAGACGTCCTCTTTTCTTTCTAACTCTCTGGAAAAGTAACCGATCGCTTTTTCCAATGCACCTTCAAATAGATCGACAATATGCGTTTGATTGCTGTATTTTAGCGTAGGAAAGGAAACTCCGCGCATGAGCAGGAATTTCCCAATTTCGTCTTCATCTACCCCGTCAAAGTCCCTTTCGAACTCAAAACCTTCAAATTGAGGAAGGTCCCGGGGTAGAACTATCATAGGTTTGTGGACTACCACTTTGCCTTTTCGCACTACGGTATCTCCCACATTAACTACTGATTTGGTTAAACACGTATAAGGTAGTTCGGTATTTTCAAAAGCTAGTAAACTGCGTAAGCGAGGCCTCAAGATCTTTGTTTCCCGGATAGCTTTTTCCCATTTTTCCTGTAGACTCATTTACTTACATTCTCTTTATAGCTTCTAATTTTTCCAGGAGAAGAAGTCTCTTTAAGTATTAACGCAATATTTATCCACCTTTAGCCTATTACAAAATAAAAACTTGTCAAGAGACGCTTAAAGGATCTATCCCAAGTTTTCTTTAACAGAAGGCGGGTTTTTTGACAATATCATGGGGATTTGGTAGATTAGAAAGAGGATTTGATAGTTTTTTTCACAGAGAGGCTTTTTAAAGACGTATTAGACCATCATTTGATAACGAGAAAGAAGGAGAGTTCTGTATGCTCGTCATTGGAGAAAAGATCAATACCAGTGCTAAGGATGTAGAAAAAGCGGTGGAAAAGAGAGACACTTCTTTCATTCAGGGTCTTGCCAGAAGACAGGTAATTTCCGGGGCAGATGCACTGGATGTCAATGTGGGAACCAGAATCCGTACCGAGGTTGAGGACATGAAATGGGCCATAAAGGTTATTCAGGAGGTGGTAGAAGTTCCTCTTTGCATTGACAGTCCTAATCCGCTGGCGCTGGAAGCCGGATTAACCCAGCACAAGGGTAAGGCTATAATAAATTCTGTGACGGCAGAGAAAAAGAGAGTTGAGGGAATTCTTCCACTTCTTAAAAGATTCCGCAGCAAGGTAATCGCTTTGACTATGGACGAGGCTGGAATACCTGAGGATATGAGGAGAAGATATGCTGTTGCTGAACGTTTAGTGGATCTATTAACACGAGAAGGGATAGCTCTAGATGATATCTACATTGATCCTTTAGTTCGTCCAATTAGCACTGATTCTGGATGTGGTTGGGCTGTCCTCGAGATTATGAGGAAGATCAGGGGTTCTTTCAAGGGAATCCATCTTATCTGTGGTTTGAGTAATATTTCTTTTGGCCTACCCAGAAGGGAGCTTCTTAACCGGGTCTTTCTCTCCATGGCCATGCTAATGGGGCTAGATGCGGTTATTATTGATCCTCTGGATAAGGGGATGATTTCAGTGATTCGGGCGGGAGAGGCCCTCCTGGGTAAAGATGAATATTGCACTAAATACCTATCCTCTTTCCGAGAAGGAAAACTTTAGTTTAGTGACTGTTCACCGCAAAGACCGCAGAGCACGCAGAGATAAATCAAAAGGAAAAACTTAATGAAACAAAAGAAAAAATTCAATGTTCAGATCCTAAAATATGGCATTCAGAGGCTCGTTAAAATTTTCCTGATTCTCAGCGTTCTCGGCGTGCTCTGCGGTGAAATATGATAAGGCTGAATGAGTGACTTAGTTCATCGATTTTTCAGATGAAGAATAAGGTGGGTAAATCTCTTTTAAGGAAAAGAATTTTAGCTCTGCGTCGATCTCAATCTCCTCAGGTAATTGCAAGAAAAAGTGATGAGATCAAGCGAAAACTCTTAGGGATTCCCCAATTTTCTGAGGCTGGAACGATTCTCTTTTATCTGGCTCTAGCCGATGAGGTTCAAACTGAGAAGATAATTGAAGAGTGCTTAAAGTTGGGTAAAAGAGTAGCCGTTCCTCTTATTAACTCTCGAAATAATCAGATTATAGTATCGGAGCTAAAGGATCCTGAAAGAGAGCTTGAACCCGGGACACTGGGGATATTCCAGCCAAAAAAGAATTTTTATCGTCCTCTTAAGATAAAAGAGCTGGAATTAGTGATAGTTCCCGGAGTTGCTTTTGATGAGAGAGGAAATCGGCTTGGATTTGGAAAAGGTTTTTATGATCGATTCTTAAAAAAAGCTCCGGACAGAACCAAATCCATAGCTTTAGCCTTCGAACTACAGCTAGTAGATAATGTTCCTTCGGAGTTACATGATGCCCCGGTTGACTATATAATTACTGAGAAAAGAATCATTGAGTGTAAAAAATGTACCTGAACCAGCCATTAAGGAATTTCCTCGATGATACAGCATCTAAAACTCCCACTCCGGGAGGGGGAAGTGTGGCTGCCCTGGTAGGATCTTTGGGAGCTGCTCTTCTCTGTATGGTGGGAAATTTTACTTCAGGGAAACCTAAATTTGAGAAGGTTGAAAGGGAGATTCGAGAGATCTTAAAAGAGGCAGACAAGCTTAAGGAGGAGCTTTCTCTTCTCATTCAAAAGGATATTGAGGCATATGCCAGGTTTTCCCAGGCTTCTCGTATGCCCAAGGATACTTCCGAGCTAAAGGGAAAAAGGAGAGAGGCTTTACAAATTGCCTTGAAGGATGCAACTCAGGTTCCTCTGAACACAGCTAAATTGGCTCTTCGGTTGATAGAACTGGCCCAACTTCTTCTTTCCAGAGGAAATCCTAATTTAATCACTGATGTAGGCGTAGGTGCTTTGCTGGCAGATGCAGCTTTGCAAAGTGCAGCCTTGAATGTCCAGATTAATCTGGGCTATATTAAAGATGAAGAATTTAAAAGAAGAGCAAATTCGGCCCTTTCCTCAATGTTATCTCAAGACCACGAAATAAAGGATGAGGTCATAAAGGGGGTTAAGAAAAAGCTAGCGGGCTGAGCGGAAGAAACTAAAGTGAAAGTTCTCTTTGGTGTCTGTTCTTGGGGTCTGGGTCATGCTACCAGGGATCTTCCCATCTTGAGGAGGATGATAAAAGCTGGTCATAGTCTTACCCTGGTAGGGATAGGAAGGTCTCTAGATCTTTTAAAGGACGAGCTCAAGGATGCTTGTTCTTATTTGAGTCTTCCCGATTATTCTTCTGCTTATTCTGAGAGGGATTTTTCGGTGGCTAAATTCCTTAGCTATTTTCCCATTTATATGAATGAGATTGTCAAGGAGCACAGTCAGATAAAAAAACTGATTAAGGGGGAAAAATATGAAAGAATAATTTCTGATAATCGCTACGGTGTTTATGATAAAGAAATTCCTTCTTATCTCATTTCTCATCAACTTAGATTCATTGCTCCCCATAGGGTGAAACTCTTTGAAATGGCAACGGAGGGGTTCAACTATTCCTTTACTAAATATAACTTCTGTAAGTTTCTTGTCCCCGACTACCAAGAAGATGGTTTGAGTGGAGATCTTTCCCACAATTTAAAATATTTTAAGGAAGAAAAAATTGAATATTTGGGAGTAATGTCCGATTTAAGAAAAAGAGAAACTGCCGAGGACACTGATTATTTCATTTCTCTTTCCGGACCTGAGCCTCAGAGGACAATTCTGGAGAAAAAAATCTTTGAGCAGGCGCCTCTTTTAAAAGGCAAGGTAGTTATAGCTCTGGGAAAGCCAGAGGACCCCCGAAATGAAACTGTTAACCATCTTCGTGTTTTTGGTTACCTTGGGAGGAAAAAACAGGAAGAAATTGTAAATAAGTCTAAATTAGTTATTACCAGACCCGGCTATACCAGCATCATGGAACTTTCCCTATTAGGAAAGAAAGCTCTATTTATTCCGACTCCAGGGCAAACTGAACAGGTTTATCTAGCGGACTATCACAAGAAAAGGAAAAATTTCTACAGTGTGGGTCAAGATAGACTGAACCTCATGAGAGATGTGGAGGAGGCTAAAAAATACCCAGGACTACTCTACAAGACCGGGACTGACGAAGCTGTAGATAGATTCATGAAGATAGTGTTTGGATAATGAAGAGGAAAATTGTTATCACCATCTCCACAGTAGTCGGACTAACAGTCCTGATTTTGATATTTTATCTAGCTGGTATTCAGAATGTTTTCTTTGAGATAGGTCAAATAGGTCTGTGGGGAGCAGTTGTTTTTATTGCCAATGCACTTCTCATCTTATTCCTGGCTACTCTCTCCTGGCAAATTATTTTGACTTCTTATGGCTATCGCCTCACTTTTAGAGATGTCTTTGCGGCAAGGGTAATTGGATTTGCCGTGAGTTATCTTACCCCTTCTATGTACATAGGAGGAGAGCCGCTCAGGGCCTATATGATCAGTAAGAGACACCACCTTCCTATGAGCAAGGTAGGAGCTACGGTAATAGTAGACAAGTTCCTGGAGCTTGGGGCTGGTTTATTCTTTATTTATTTAGGTAGTATCTGGGCTCTCATCGAATATTCTTTGCCCCGGCAAATCTACCTGACCCTTTTTACGGTCAATATTGTCTTTGGCGCCGGGATGGGAATGCTTCTGGTCAATTTTCTTTATGAGAGTAAACTCTTTACCCTCTTGGCAACTCTATTAGAACGTATAAATCCCCTATCTAAAATTATCAGAAAAATTAAGCCTGAGATATCGAAACTGGAAGATCACGTTTTTCTCGCCTTTAATCAACATCGAACTACAACTTTACTCGCTTTTTGCATAAAACTTGGTGCCGGGCTTCTCGTATTCATTAAGCCGGCTATTTTCTTTTATTTTCTTGAGACGGTGTTTAAACTATCGGAGCTTGCTCTTCTCTTTGCTTTGAGCCACCTTGTTCTTGCTCTGCAATTCACCCCCGGAGCCTTGGGAATCTTCGAGTTAGGACAGGTAGGGATCTTTAAACTTGTGGGAATAGGACCCGATAGGGCTCTGGCCTTTAGTTTAATGGTCAGGATGACTGATTTTTTGGGGGTAGGGGTAGCTCTTTCTTTGGTCGTTCACCTAGGATGGAAAGGGTTTTGGGAGAAAAGGGGATAATGAGAGTTTGTTTTGTCTCCGACCAGACCTTCCCCCCCGTAGGAGGAGAAGGGGTCTCTACTCAAAACTTCTCGCTGGAATTAAGAAAAAAGCGACATGAGGTTATCATTTTTACCTCCCGAGCCAAAGAACCCTTCTTCATGGTGGAAGGGATTAAGATTTATAGATTTTTCAGCATCTCTCTTCCCCAGGAAAAGGGCTATTTTACTCTTGCCTCTTCCAGGAAAATTTTTTTCATTCTCGAAAGAGAAAGAATAGAAATTCTTCAGATCAACCTCCCCACTTATTTAGGCTGGCAGGCATTAAAGGGGGCAAAAAAATTAGATATTCCCGTGGTTCTGGGATTTCATGTTCAGGCAGGAAATATTCTTCTACCTCACTTTCCTTCGTTCCTCCTGGAAAAAGCGATAGAGAATTGGTTTTCCTATTTTTACAACCGAGGTGATCTCATAGTTGTCCCTTCCTATTTTGCCGCTCGGATTGCCCGAAATTACACTCATCGACCTATTCAGGTGATAAGCAATGGAATAGATTTAGATTGGTTTAGTGCTAGGAGAGCCAGCTTGGAAAATCGGATTAAGTTCAGGGAATCTTATGAGCTGGGTCAATCTCTCTTTCTGCTTTATGTAGGCCGATTGAGTTATGAAAAAAATCCTGGCTATCTCATTGAAATAATGGGACTATTATTAAAGAAAAGGCCTGAGGTTAAATTATTAATGGTAGGCGGGGGTCTTATAAAAGATAAGTTGAAAGAAAAAATAGCAAGCCGTGGACTCAAAAACAAACTTATTCTCACCGGATATTTGAGTAAAAAAGATTTACTTTGTGCTTATCTAGAAGCGGATATCTTTATTTTGCCCTCTTTTTATGAACTTCAGAGTATAGCTACCCTGGAGGCTATGGCTACTCGGAATGCCATATTAGTAGGAAAAAGCCGGGGAAATGCTGCCCAGGAGCTGGTTAAGGAGGGAATAAACGGATACACTTTTAGTTTGGATGACCCTCAAGATGCCTCAGATAAAATTGAGAACATTCTCGGCAATGAAAAACTAAAGCGATCTATGCAAGAGGCCTCCTACCGAATGGTTCAGGCTCATAGTTTGGAGAGAAGCGTCTCCAGGCTAGAAAATATCTACAAATCACTCATAAGTGGTGCTCTAGGAAAATATTAGTAGGTAGAAGGTTTATACGCGTATCGAGGGACCTACGTAGCTCATAGCTGATAGCTCATGGCTCATAGTAAAACCCTAAAAGGTAGCTGATAGCTGACCACAGTGAGATAAATAAAAGGAGGCAGGCTACTTTTGTGAATTTGATGAACCAAGCTGTTATAAACTTTACCCCTCATGGACTATGAGCTATGAGCCATGAACTATGAGCTAAATAACAGCGACGGAGGGGAAAAGTCCCGAGATATCTTTGACGAGGGGTGATTTTCTGTTAGAATAAGGAGAAGATAATGTATGAATTGATGATTGAAACTGAATTTGCTGCTGCCCATCAACTAAGAGAAATAAGCGGAGGCTGCGAGAAACTACACGGGCATACCTGGAAGGTTCAGGTTTTTGTTAAAGGAGAGAAGTTGGACCACCGTGGGATTCTGGTTGACTTTAGAGATGTGAAGAGGATAGTTAAAAAATGGACAGCTCGTTTGGATCATCATTATTTAAATGAAGTTTTGGGCAGCACTAATCCTACCACGGAAAATATAGCCAAATATCTTTTTCAAAAGCTCGAGAAAGAGATAAATTTAGAAACCGTAAGACTTAGCAGGGTGAGGGTCTGGGAAGCCAGAGATAGCTCGATAACCTATAGCCAAGGGAGATAATTAATGGAGCCGGTAGTTCAAATAGCCCTGGATTTTGTGAACCTAAATAGAGCCTTGAAGGTAGCTGAGGCAGCCACTGCCGGAGGAGCGGACTGGCTTGAAGCAGGCACACCTTTAATTAAAAGTGAGGGTTTGGATTGCCTCCGGGCTCTAAGAAAGAAATTTCCCCAAAAGACTGTGGTAGCTGATATGAAGATTATGGATGTGGGTAGGATTGAGTCAGAATCAGCTTTTAAAGCAGGAGCCAACGTGGTTTGTGTTCTGGGGGTAGCCGATGACTCCACTGTAAGAGAATGTGTGGAGGCGGCTAAAAATTACGGGGGAAAGGTAATGGTTGATTTGCTAGGAGTGAGTGATCCGACAAGACGGGCCAGAGAAGTAGAAAAAATGGGCATAGATTATATAGGAATGCATACCTCAATAGATGAACAAATGAGGGGGAAAGATCCTTTTAGCCAGCTAAGAGAAGTCTCCCGGAAAGTAAGTGTCCCCGTTGCCGTAGCTGGAGGGATAAATTCTGAAACTGCTGCCAAGGCCATAGATGCAGGAGCCAGTGTGGTTATAGTAGGGGGAGCTGTAATTAAGGCCAAGGATCCCCGGGAGGCTACCAGGGTAATCAAGGAGGCGATCAAGGATAAAAAGGTTATTCCTACCCAGCTATTTAAAAGAGCAAGAGGTAAGGAAATTGTCCAGATCTTCAAGAAAGTTTCTACTCCCAATCTTTCCGACGCTATGCATCGAGCTGGAGAGATCAAAGGTCTGGTGAAGATCACCCCGGGAGTTAAACTGGTAGGCTCAGCCCTAACAGTGAGGAGTTATCCTGGTGATTGGGCAAAGCCAGTTGAGGCTATTGATAAAGCGGAAAGAGGTCAGGTGATAGTTATTGATGCAGGTGGAGCGGGACCAGCGTTATGGGGAGAGTTAGCTACCCATTCAGCTATTCAGAAGAGACTGAGTGGAGTAGTAATTGATGGGGCAATCAGGGACGTTCCGGAGATAGTGAAATTGAAATTCCCTGCTTACGCCAGGCTTATCACACCCACGGCCGGAGAACCACGAGGTTTTGGAGAAATTGGCATCCCCATTCGAATTGGAGGGGTAAGTGTATTTACCGGAGACTGGCTGGTAGGAGATGAAGACGGGATTGTGGTTGTTCCCCAGAAGAAGGCAGTGGAGATAGCTAACCGGGCCATGGATGTTTTAGAAAGGGAAAATCGCATTCGAGAAGAAATTCTGGAGGGGAAGACCCTCTCCTCAGTTACTGAACTTCTCCGCTGGGAGAAAAAATAAAGAAGAAAGCATCTTGCCCCCTTTCTTAAACGGGTAAGTACGAGTTTTTGCGTCGTGGGTTACAAGGTTTTTTACTATACGCCATACGCTACCCGCTATACGCTATAAGAATAAGGGAGGTACGGAATCTATGGAAAAAAAGAAAATGCTGGTAAGGGAGGTAATGAAAAAAGATGTGGTCACGGTAAAAAGATCCACCACCTTAAGAGAACTGATAGAGATTCTTCATAAATTTACCTTTCATACCTTACCGGTAGTAGAGGAAGATAATAGAGTTATCGGAATCGTCGCCCTGGAAGACATTCTGAAGATCTTTCAACCACATCCCTCCAATATTTTAAACATGCTTGAAAGAATTCCATTTTTAGATGAATATGAAGAAAGATCTCTTCTGGAGGAAGATATCCCTTCCGAAATGGGAGTACTTTGTGTAGTTGAGGATATGATGAACACCAATATAGTGACTATCTCTGAGGAAGCGACCACTCTGGAAGCTCGACGTCTGATGAAACTACACAGATTAAAGAGGATACCAGTCGTCGATAAAGAAAGACATTTGGTAGGTATTATTAGCCTATTTGATATAATCCTAGCTGTCTTCAAAGCCAAAGGAATTCTTTAATCAAAATATCTCACCCATAATAAATTCTGCTTCAGATAGGCAAAAGCAACACCAATGAATCTAATTTTAGCCTCAGGAATATTAGCTATTGCTGGATTTTTTGGCGGTTTAGCTGCCAGGAAAATCAAATTTCCCAGGATTAGCGGCTATATTATTGTGGGTATCTTATTAAGTCCTTCTCTTTTAAATATCATACCTTCAGAATTAATAAGAGGAGATTTAAGTGTGATTACTGATATTACTTTGGGGGCTGTTGCCTATTTGATTGGCGGAAGTCTTAATATGGGAAGGTTAAAAAAACTAGGAAAAGCCATTATCTCAATTACCTTTTGTCAGGCGATCGCAGCATGGGTTTTTGTCACCCTATTAATAGCATCCTTGGGTCATTTTATTATCAGATTTGGCATCCCCAATCCTAATTACTACCAGACCTATTTACCTATGGCCATAATTATTGGTGCTATATCATGTGCTACTGCTCCAGCCGCGACTATAGCCATTATCCACGAGTATCGAGCAAAAGGTCCCTTAACTACCACATTATTAGGAGTAGTTGCCCTGGATGATGCTTTTTGTATTATCGGCTATGCTATCGCTATAAGCGCGGCCGAGATGCTGATCATTAGCGTCGGAGCCATTTCTCTATATCGAATGCTTATAGTTCCCCTGCTTGATATTGCTGGTTCCTTGCTCTTAGGTACAGGTTTTGGGGTTGCACTGATCTATATGAGCCGCTTTGCCCGATCCAGAAAGACATTATTAGTTACTGTTTTGGGGACGATTATGTTATGCATTGGAGCAGCTAAAATCTTAGACATGTCCGCTCTTTTAGCAAATATGGCTATGGGCTTCATCATAGTAAACAAAATGAAACGCAGCGAGGAAATGTTCGGTGTTATCAGTGATATTGAAGATGTGCTCTTTGCTATGTTTTTCACCCTGGCTGGGGCTCATTTCAATTTAGGAATTGTCAAAACTGCCGGGATATTAGCGTTATTAATTATTATAGGTAGATTCAGTGGTAAACTTATCGGAGCAAGGATAGGGGCCTCCATTTCTCAGGCACCTACCGTAGTTAAGAGATATTTGGGCTTTGGCCTGCTGCCCAAGGCTGGAGTCACCGTAGGACTGATCTTATTAGCTCGGCAAAATTCTGCCTTTTCAGCTATAGGCACCGTAATGGTGAGCAGCGTTTTAGCCTCAGTCATTGTAAATGAGTTAATTGCCCCACCCTTCACCAAATACGCTCTATTTAAAGCAGGGGAAGCTACATGATCTAAAGTGAATCCTTCCCTAACATAAGTTTTCAACTATCCTCGCTGTTGAAAGAGGACTTTTTAAGGAAAAAGGAACTATTTGATGAGTGTTGTTCTCTCCCTTGGTATTATCCTTTTGGCAGGTCTTTTGGCGGCTAAACTGCTGCACCAAATAAAATTTCCTGCCGTGACTGCCTACATTTTGATGGGTGTGCTTATCGGTCCAACCATCCTTAATTTGGTTTCCCAAGAAATCCTCAATGCTTCGGGTTTAATTTCCAATGTGGTACTAGGAGTCATTGCCTTTGGCCTGGGACAAAATTTTTCACGAGAGAACTTCTCTAAAATTGGTAAATCAGTTCTCTGGATATCTGTTTTTGAGGCCACCGGTGCCTGGTTGTCTGTTTTCTTTATTTTTCTTTTCTTACTAAAAGAGCCTCTATATCTTTCTTTATTATTTGGAGCCATCGCTTCTGCTACCGCCCCAGCAGCTACCGTGATGGTGGTGAGGGAATATAGAGCCAAGGGAATTTTTACCAATACACTCTTGGGGGTGGTAGCTATTGATGATGCCTGGTGTCTAATAATATTTGCCTTCTCTTTAGCAGTGGCCAAAGCTTTGATAGGACCGCTAACAGGAAATCTGTTGCTTCTAAGAGTTTTACTCGGTTCTCTTTTACATATCGGTGGCGCTTTTCTCTTAGGAGCAGGGATTGCTGTAATTCTGATAATTTTTTCTCGGTATGCCAGAACTGAAACCGATCTTTTAATTTATACATTGGGATTTATTCTTTTTGGTATAGGCATGGCTATTTATTTTCATCTCTCGGTGCTTTTAACCAATATTTTCTTGGGAGCGGTGCTAGTAAATATTGGTAAAAGAAGCTTTAGGTTCTTTGATATTTTAAGGACCGTTGATTCTCCCCTTTATCTTTGCTTTTTTGTCTTAGCCGGGGCAAACCTGAATGTCGCATTACTGGGGAAGTTGGGGTTGATAGGTGTCTTTTACTTTCTTTTTCGAATAATTGGTAAGCTAGTAGGTGCATCTGTAGGTGGGTATTTCTCAAAAGCTACTGATTCGGTAAGAAAGTATTTAGGTTTTGGGCTTATTCCTCAAGCCGGTGTTGCTCTAGGAGTAGCCCTGATCGCCGAGGCCGAGTTTCCTTACCTGGGTGGAACAGTCTTTACTACCATCGCCGCCACTACCATAATTTATGAGCTCATCGGCCCTTTCGGGACAAAATTCGCTCTTTCCAGAGCCGGTGAAATTGGTGATGAGTGAGTTCCTCCTTATATAGAGGAAGCAGAGCTCCTCCCGAGATGATGAGCTTAAAGGCCTTTTGTATTCCAATGGATAGAGGGATAGTATCTTTTTCTGGAATCAAAACCAGAAATCCCGAGGTAGGGTTTGGTGTGGTGGGAATGAATATGCTTAACATCGTCTGAGATCCATTATTAGTTGGGTTTTCTACAGGTGTTTCCGCAGTAACAAAGCCAATGCTGTATACTCCTTGACGAGGGTATTCTAGCATTACTACTCTTTTGAAGATATATTTTTTCCCGGTGAAGAATACATCGTTGATTTCTTTGACCGTGCGGTAGATGGTACTCATGAGGGGGATTTTGAAGAATACCTTTTTTTCCAGGAAGTCCAGAATTTTTCTTCCCACAACCCTTGAGGTGAAAAATCCAAATAGGGTTATAGCCCCTAATATTATTAAAAAGGCAAGTATTTTTATTCCAATGGAGATTAGTCCTCCCGCTTCTGCCATCAAAGAGGGAGGAATCAGGGTGGGCGTGAATAAAGGAACAAGACGGGTTAACAAGCCATTCAGTTTTTGAAAGACCCAAACCAATATGAATATGGTGATTACTAAAGGAAGTAGGGTAATCAAGCCGGCAATGAAGTAATTCCTTAGACTTCTCCTCATGGGATCTCTTTTTTCTCCTTGGATTTCTTCCGCAGTTTAACTTTTTTCACTCGTTTATCGTCTGCTTCCACTATGGTGATCTTTAAATTATTGTATTCGATTATTTCTCCCACACTGGGGATTCTACCCAACTGATCAAAAATAAATCCGCCTATAGATTCAAAGGCGGCTGTCTTTTCTGGAAGATGAGTGCCCAGTTTTTCATTGATCTCATCGATGTCTGTATCTGCCTTGATCAGGGCGGATCCATCCTTTTGGATGGTTACTTTTTCTTCCTTTCGATCGTATTCATCCTCTATTTCTCCAACAATTTCTTCAAGCAGATCCTCCACAGTAAGCATACCTGCTACCCCCCCGTACTCATCCACCACAATAGCCAGATGGGTTCTTTCCTTCTGGAGTTGATGCAACAGTTCACCCAAATGGACGGTGTATGGAACAAAAATTGGGGGATGCATTATTTGTTTCACTTTCAGATTTTTATCGCTCTGGTCGAAGAGACTCAATAGATCTTTAGCATAAGCAACTCCGGTGATATTATCCCGGTTTTTGTGATATACAGGTATTCTTGAATACCCAACTTTTTTTATTAAATCCACCAGCTCTGAAAGACTAGCCTCTTCCTCAATACAAACCATCTTTGTGCGAGGAATCATTATCTGTTTTGCCTTGGTTTCGTCGAATTCTAAGGCGCTATGGACAAGTTCCTCTTCTCGTTCATCCAGAGCTCCCTCTTCTTGTCCAATATCTATGAGGGTATGGATTTCTTTTTCTGTTATCAAGCGGCTCTTTTTGACCTCTTTTGCGCCAGCAACTCTTAAGATAGTTTGTGTGAAAAAATTCAAGGCTTTAATGATAGGACTCAAAGCTATTGAGAGAAAAAGAATCGGGCGCACTACCTTCAAGGAAATGGTCTCGGCGCGCTGCTGGCAGTATCTTTTAGGAATTATCTCCCCAAAAACCAGGATTATAAAGGTCATTACTCCGGTCACGATTCCTACTGCTTTACCGGGAGCTCCACTTACTAGTCTTGTCACCAGCAACATAGCCAGGCTAGCGGCGGCAATGTTAACCAGGTTGTTTCCAATGAGAATGGTGATCAACCACTGCGATGGTTTCATTAACAGAGATTCTATGAACCGTCCTTTTTTCCCCTTTTCTTTAATTAGTCTCTTCACGGTTATCTTGTCCAGGGAGGAAAGAGCAATCTCCGACCCTGAGAAAAAGCCAGATAATCCAACGCAGATGACTAAAAGTACCACTACCATCCACACTTCACTCAAATAAATCTAACTCCTAAAATACTTTTTATTTCCTCTTTTAATCTGTAGCCAGCGTGATCTACCCCTAGTGCTATCCTCAATTTTTTACTTCTCTCTTAAATTCAGCCAGTTTATCAGCAAGGGATCTATTTAGTTTTACTCTAAGGACAACTTTCCCTTTCAGGTAATTTTTACTTAAGACCTCTCCTTTTGAATGAACAAGGGAGATTAGATCGCTTCTCTGGTAGGGGAAGCTAAACTCTGAATAGACTCTTTCTTTCTCCAGAATCTGGGCTATTTTATCAAGCAGTTGATCCAGACCCTGACCCTGCAGGGCTGATATGGCTATACTAGAGTCAAAGGCTCTACGATAACGGGAAAGTAGGTAGCCGTTGTTAACTAAATCTATCTTATTTAAAACATTAATAACGGGTTTATTTTCAACCTTTAACTGTTTTAGAACCGAATAAGTAGCCCTATTTTCCTCTTCCAGCTTGGGGTGAGAGGCATCGAGAACATTTATAAGCAGATCTGCATCCTCAATCTCACTTAAGGTAGCATGAAAGGCAGCTATGAGGTGATGGGGAAGCTTATTGATGAAACCAACCGTATCTGTGAGAAGTAGATTCTCGTGATTAGAAAGGATTATCTTGCGCGTGGTGGGATCTAAAGTGGCAAAGGGTTTATTATCTACCCCTACTTCTGCTCCGCTAAGTGCATTGAGGAGGGTAGATTTACCTGTGTTGGTATAGCCGATAATTGCTGCTATGTAATAGGCTCTTCTCTTTCTATGTTTTTTTATAACCTCCCTTTGTTGCTCAATTCGCTTTAACTTTCCCTTTAGGTTGATGATTCTTTCTTTGATTCGCCGACGATCAACCTCCAGTTTAGTCTCTCCCGGTCCCCTCGTTCCAATGCCTCCTCCCAAACGGGAAAGAATAATACCTTTTCCTACCAGGCGGGGGAGCAGGTAACTCAATTGTGCCAACTCTACCTGGAGCTTACCGGCTGCTGACTTGGCTCTTCTGGCAAAGATATCAAGGATTAGTTGAGCCCGGTCAATGATCTTAACCCCTATTCTTTCTTCTAAATTCCGTTGTTGACTCGGAGTTAGATCATCATCAAAGATAATTAGGTTAGCTTCTCTTTCTCGAGCCAAATTAGCTATTTCAGTGACTTTTCCTTTTCCGATGTAAAAGATAGGATCCGGGCTGCGACGATTTTGAATAATTCTAAATAGGACTTTCGCACCTGCCGCTTCTGCAAGAGAGGCCAGTTCTTTTAAAGAATCCTCTACTGTCCAGTCACTTAAAGACCGGGGGTCCTTTTCTTTTAAGGCTACTAAGATGGCCTTCTCTTCTGACCAAAAC
The DNA here is from genome assembly GCA_030672445.1 of Candidatus Aerophobota bacterium. Next base: position 698 of record DAOVGK010000058.1, on the reverse strand, counting down.
TGAGTTTTTCTTAACCTATTGTTTTCCCTAAAAATCTCTCCTCCTTACGCTTTTTTCAACTATGAACTTTTATCCTCTCTGTCTTAATTATAGTTATATACGCGAGTGTGTCAAGAAATATCAAGGGACTCTTGCCCTCTCTTCATTCAGGCAAATTTTCCAGAGCCTTTACTATAGCCTCACCGAACTCTTCGGCAGCTTGCGGGCCTTCTCCAGTGATGATCTTTCCTTCCACTTGAACAGGTTTTCCCGTGTAAATAGCTCCTTTGGCCTCTAATTTGCTTATTTCTGAAGAAAAGACAGTAGCCTTTTTTCCGGATAGGACTCCTGCATTAGCTAGCGTTACCGGTGCAATACAGATAGCACAGAGGATTTTGCCCTTTTCCACCGCCTTTTGAGCAACTGAATGGGCAAGGGGATCATTCCAATATTGGCTAGCCCCGCTACCTCCCACAAAGGTAATTACATCATAGTCTTGGACCTTAACGCTGCTTAGCAATATGTCTGGCTTAACTGTTGCTCCTAACATACCCCTGGCTTGTTGTAAGGAGGTAGAGGCAACGATAACTTTTACTCCCCCATCCTCCAGTATTTTTTTGGGCTTCAACAGTTCTTCATCGCGAAAGTTTCTTTCCGCTATAATCATTAAAACCTTCTTTTCTTTAAGTTCGGTCATCTTTTCACCTCCAAAAACGAAA
>DAOVGK010000064.1 GCA_030672445.1 Candidatus Aerophobota bacterium | reverse complement strand
AGGCCACCTTTTCTACTCTCAAGGGTAGATCCTCAACCAGGATGGCGTTAGTCTTTCCTATAACTATGGCTCTTTCGATAACGTTTTCCAGTTCTCTCACATTTCCCGGCCAGTCGCACCTCATTAAGAGATCCATAGTCTCTGGAGGAACATGCTTTACCTTTCCCTTAGATTCTGATTCATATTTCTGTAAAAAATGCTCCACTAAAAGAGGAATGTCATCCCGGCGTTCTCTTAAAGGGGGAAGGGGTATAGTGACTACATTTAATCGATAGTATAGATCCTCCCTGAAGGAACCCTCTTTGATTGCCTTCTCTAAATCTAAACTAGTAGCAGCGATAATTCTTACATCAAGTTCAATAGGCTTGGTTCCTCCTACCCTTTCAATCTTTCTCTCCTGGAGGAATCTTAAGAGTTTTACCTGAGTGGCCTGGGTTAAATTGCCGATTTCATCTAAAAACAGACTGCCTTTGTCAGCTAGTTCAAATTTACCCATTTTTTGAGTGATGGCACCAGTGAAAGCACCCTTTTCGTGTCCAAATAGCTCACTCTCTAAAAGATCGGAAGGCAGACTAGCGCAGTCTATGGCTACGAATGGCCTATCTTTAAGCAGACCATTGAAATGGATGGCCCGGGCAACAATTTCCTTACCGGTCCCGGTTTCTCCAATTATCAATACGGTAGCTTTATTATCCACCACTCTCCCTATCATCTTATAGACCTCGAGCATCTTAGGATGCTTGCCGACAATATTCTCTAGTTTGTATTTCTCTTTCAACTTTGAGCGCAGGGATGTTACTTCTTGAGCGAGCTCCTGAGCCTCCAAAGCCCTTCTAATAAGTATTTTAACCTTCTTTAAATCAAGGGGTTTGGTAAGATAATCATAAGCAGCCAGTTTCATTGCCTCAACAACGGTATCCATTGCCCCATAAGCAGTCATCATAATGACACTGGTAGCTTTATTAATTTCCTTTATTTGGCGCAGGACTTCCACTCCGTCTACATCAGGCATTCTGATATCTAGCAGCACTACTTGAGGTTCCTCTTTCTTGACCTGGGCAATAGTTTCCTCCCCATTGTTCGCCAACAAAATTCTATATCCTTCATCTTCCAGGGCTACGGAAAGTAACTCCAGTACATGGGGCTCATCATCAACTAGGAGAATTTTTCTCATGGCTCGTCTTCACTCTGGTTAATTTTTACCCTGTTAGATAGTAAACATCTAACGGGGTTTATTGCTTTAACCCTTTAACGCTTTTTAGTCCTTCCACCAAGAGCTCATTTTCTGCAAGGCTAAATTTCTTCATCCATCCCTATACTCAAGCTAATATCTCCTCGATCTTAGTTAAAAGAGCTGAAGGACTGAAGGGTTTGGTAATATAGTCACTAGCACCTACCTCTCTACCTTTCTCTTTGTCTACCTTTTGTGCTTTAGCCGTAAGCATGATGATGGGTATCTCTTGGGTCTCGGGGTCTTTTTTTAGCTTCCTACAGACCTCAAAACCATCCATCTTCGGCATCACTACATCCAACAGGACAAGATCTGGCTTTTCTAGTCTTACCTTTTTTAGGGCTTCTTTACCATTAGAGGCATCAACAATTTGGTAATCTTCACCTTCCAGGGTAACTCGTACCAGTTCCACTACTTCGGCGCGATCATCAGCTATGAGAATCTTCTTCATGACATTTTCCTCCCCGGTTTACTGTTGACAGCCTTTAGGGGTAGGGTAAAGCTAAAGGTAGATCCCTTACCCACCTCACTTTCGGCCCAGATCTTTCCTCCATGCGATTCAACGATGTATTTAGCAATGGCTAGACCCAATCCGGCTCCTCCTATCCCCTGAGTGAAAGCATTGTCTACTCGGTAAAACCTCTCAAAGATACGGGGTAGATCTTTTTTAGGAATACCTGTCCCGTTGTCGGCAACGCTTATCTTTACCTCTCCTTCAGCCTGCTCTACAGAAACCGTTATTTTTCCTCCCCGGGGAGAGAATTTAACAGCATTACTCATAAGATTCTCCATAACTTGATCTATCTTATCCTTATCTGCCTCTATACTTGCTAGATCACCGGGTATACTTACCTCAAAATTATGTTTATCTGTCCGGGATTTAAAAAGATCAACATTTTTCAGGATGATCTTTCTGAGCTCAAAGGGTGCCTTTTTAATCTTAAATCCTCGTCCCGATTCTATTCGGGAGACATCAAGTAGGTCATTGATGAGATCGGCTAAACCTGCTGCCTCTTCATTGATTATCTTTAGGAATCTATTTTGCCGCTCCTTATCCAGTTTCCTTTTGAGAAGAATTTCACTAAAGCCAAGAATGCTGGTTAAAGGAGTGCGAAGCTCATGAGCAGCCGTAGAAAGAAACTCCGATTTCATTCGGTCCAGTTCCTTCAACCGCTCATTCTGCTCTCTTATCAGACTCTCAGCTCTCTTGCGCTCGGTGATGTCTTTGGTTATGGCTACGAAGAACGTGGGTTTGCCAGAGGAGTCCCGGACAACGCTCGCGGAAAGTCCCCCCGGAAACTGACGACCGTCTTTAGTAAGGAAAGTATATTCCAAATTCTTTACCGAGCCTTGGTCTAAAGTTTTCTTCAAATTCTCTGCTGCCCTCTGCCGGTCTTTGGGAGCAATTAAATCAAAAGCGCTTTTGCCAATCAATTCCTCCTTTACAGAGAAACCGTGCATATCCAACGTTACCTGGTTACACTCAATTATATTTCCCTTTAAATCCGTGACCGTAATAGC
>DAOVGK010000066.1 GCA_030672445.1 Candidatus Aerophobota bacterium | reverse complement strand
ACTGCCTCTGTCCTCTTTCTTCCTTTTCTTCCCTTAACCAAAAGAGCTGAACACTTCAGATACCTAATTCCCATTTAAAGATAACGAGGATCTGTAACTCTTTTTATCTTTTTTACTTTTTTCTCTCCAGAAATTTTCTTTAAGCTTTGCAAAAGATCTTCATACTCTCCTCGGTTAACCGGAATATCAACTGGTTCATTCTTTTTTCCGGAAAGGATAAGAGCGTTAAAGAACTCAACAGTCCAGATGCCTTCTTCTCCCGGAGCAATTAACTTTTCCCCAAAGAGAATAGAACGACAGAAGTTCCCTATAATTTCCTTATGCCCGGTCTCGCATTGAGGAAGTTCCAACTCCTCTTCTATTACCTCTGGACTTGCCCACATTTCTCTGGAAGAAAAAGTAAACTCTGGAATTGGACTCTTCAGAGAGTAAAGCTTGAGTAAACCATTCTGATAAACTAACTTTCCCTTATCACCAGAAATTTCCATAAAAACTCCAACTGGAACCTCATTGGTACTGGTATAGTAATAACCCCAGGCTTTATTAGGGTATTCTAACAAAGCAGCAGCTTCGTCCTCAACCTCAATCCTATGAAGTCGAGTGTGTTCTCTGGCAGTGACTCTACTGGGTAGACCACCCAAAACGAGAAATAGGTCAATTCCATGAGGAGCTTGATTTATAAGCACTCCGCCTCCTTCCCCCTTCCAGGTAGCTCGCCAGCCGGCACTATCATAATAAGCCTGAGTCCGGTAATTTGGCTCAATCATACAGGTTCGCCTTATTTGTCCCAGTCTTCCACTTTTGATGATCTTTCTGGCTAACCTCACTTCAGGTAAGGTCCTGTACTGATACATCACTGCAAAAACTCTTTTATTTTTACGGGCTGCTTCCACGAACTTATCTGCCGCATCTACAGAAACAGCAATCGGCTTCTCGGAAAGACAGTGAATCCCCGCTTCCATTGCTGCTATGCCAATTTCAGGATGAAAATAATGAGGAGTAGCGATGAGAACTGCATCAATCAGGGTACTTGCCAGAAGCTTTTTATAGTCGGCAAAACCGGGGACTTTATTTTCGTCAGAACTCTTTTTTGTTAACTCAGGGTCAATATCTGAAACAGCAGTAAGTTCTACCTCAGGAATATCCTTGATTCTGACTATATGTCCCTGACCCATTCCTCCCAAACCAATTAGCGCTATTCTGACCTTTTCTTTCATGTTGAGCACTTATCCCGCATTGCCGTATAATCGGTAAATGAAAAGAATCAATTTTATCAAATTTCTGCTTATCTTTATCCTATTTTAATGGTTCCTACTTCTTTCTTATTATATTTAGCCCCATAGATATGCGAGCGCTCCTGTCCCTTACGAGGTTCCGAACATCTCCCGCTCAGCTATATCTAAGTGTTCGTACATTTTCTTGCGGGCCACAGGTCCATCTTTTTTTATCAGAGCATCGAGGATTTCTTTATGTTCTAATAGAAGTTTCTGGGATCTTTTTCTGAAATCTGTAGTATGTAACTTCATCTCGCTCCAGAGCTTTTCCCTTAAGCCAGCTACCATATATCCTACCGTTTCTATGAGAACACTGTTATGGGTTGCTTCAGCAATACAAAGATGGAACTTTATGTCAGAGCTAATAATGTCTTCCAATGTCAAAGAAGAATTAAGCTTTTCGATCTTTTCTTTCATTTCTTGAAAGGCCTTCTTAGTAGTTTCTATATCCTTTTTGGTCGCCGTTTCAGCAGCTGTACCTACAATTTCCGGTTCTACGATCTTCCGTGCTTCTAATGTCTCATAGGGCGAAACATCCTTCCTGAGTTCCCTAAGCTGACGTTTATAGCGAAGAGTATTTATATTAGCTTTTACAAAGTTACCCGTGCGGCCCCTTCTCTCAATTACGCCCAACATCTCTAAGGCACTCAGCGCTTCTCTTAAGGGAGGTCGACTGGTACCTAGTTGTTTCGCTAAGACTGGCTCTGTAGGTAATTTATCCCCTGCTCTGAGGACACCTCGTTCGATTAAATCCTCAATTTGACGGATAATCTGGACGTATATCTTTTGGACTTTAACTTTAACAAATGGCTTCTTCTTCATTTGTCTTCTCATATTCTTGTCTTACAAAATAATTATATAACAAGTACCTAAAAAGTCAAGTCCCCCCTTCTTGTCCGAAAAATTGAAAGTAGTTCCTTTTGGGGAAGGATGCTTATAAGAAGACTATAATCCTGGGAAATAAAAGCGATCTTGAGGAAGCTGAAGGGTGTCTGGAGGCATTGAAAGATCTATATTCTGACAAATTTCCCATTATTTCCATATCTAACAAGAGTTCCGGTGGTTGGGTAAAACTCAAAAAAGAAATTTACCAGGCCTTAAATATCATTCGAGTATACACTAAAGAGCCTGGAAAGCCAGCCGATCTTAAAGATCCTGTTGTTCTTAAAAAGGGAAGTATAGTCTTCGACGCCGCTAAAGCCATTCACAAGGATTTCGCTCATAATCTTAGATATGTTCGTATGTGGGGCTCGAGCAAATTTGATGGTCAACAAGTCGATCGTGATCATCCTTTGCAAGACGGTGATATTGTAGAGTTTCATGTGTGAGGTAGCCAGGCAAGCCAATCATTCTCTCTCGTTTCCCCTCTTCCTCTGCCAAAATCCGTAACCCTCCCTCTTCTCTAAATCCTTGACAAGTCACCTACCACAGGTATATTAAACCATTAATAGTCAACTTGACAGTATAGGAATTTCCTTTTTGGACGCAGATGAATGCAGATTATTGAACATTTAAGTATAAAAAGCTAACTAAAGAATCATTAAAATTTTCAGAAATTGGATTTTCACTAAACTTTAGTTTTGAGCCAGAAGTTATAGAAATTTCTTTTTGGACATAGATCTGCGAAAATCTGCGTCCTAATTAACTTGACAGGGTACATTAGTGAAAAACGGAAGGAAAAGTAAATGGATTTTGGTCTAAGCGATGATCAAAAGATAATTCTGAAATTGGTAGAGGAGGTTAGCCAGGCCGAATTTGCTCCTCGTGCTGATGAGATATCTAAAAAAGGAGAGTTCCCCAGCAAAAACATAAAGAAATTGGCTGAGCTAGATCTATTCGGGGTTACCCTTCCCAGGGAATATGGTGGACTGGGAATGGATTACCTCACCTGGGCTCTGATCTCAGAGAAGATTTCTAAGGCCTGCGCCACTACTGGCTTAATTTTCGGAGCTAACCTGCTCTGCACCTATCCTCTCATGGTATTTGGTACAGAAGATCAAAAGAGGAAATTTCTTCCCCCCCTGGCTAGGGGAGAGGCCCTGGGTGCTTTTGCTTTGACAGAACCAGAGGCAGGTTCAGATGCGGGAAACGTTCAGACTACCGCCAAAAAAGAAGGGGATCATTATACTCTCAATGGCAGTAAGATTTTTATTACTAACGGGGAAGTAGCTCATACATATATTGTAATTACCACTGTGGATCGGAGTCTGGGACCACGGGGGCTGACTGCCTTCATCTTGGAAAAAGGAACACCTGGTTTTAGCTTCGGACAGCACTTTGAAAAGATGGGACTGAGTGCCTTGCCCAACGTGGAGTTGATTTTCCATGATTGCAGAGTTCCCAAAGAGAACCTTTTATCCAAAGAGAAAAGGGGCTTCCGGGTAGCAATGCAGACCTTCGCTGCCGGAAGAATTGGAGTGGGGATCGGAGCTTTGGGAGTGGCAGAGGCTGCCTTTGAGGAAGCTAAAGAATATTCTAAGCAGAGGGTGCAGTTTGGGAGATCTATCTCCCGTTTTCAGGCTATTCAGCATACTTTAGCTGATATGGCTACCGAGATAGAGGCTGCCAAGTACCTTCTTTATCGAGCTGCCTGGCTTCTTGATCAAGGAAAACCTTTTGAAAAAGTTGCTTCTATGGGCAAACTATACGCCTCGGAGGTAGCTATGAAGGTAACTACCAAAGCAGTCCAGATTCTGGGAGGTTATGGTTACACTAAGGATTATCCTGTTGAGCGCTATATGCGGGAGGCCAAACTTTTTGAGATCATTGAGGGAACTTCAGAGATCCAAAGGGGTATAATCGCTAACAAAATTCTTAAGGAATGAAGTGTGAACATCATTGTTTGTATTAAGCAGGTTCCTGATACGGAAGAGCTACAAAAAGTAAAGATTGATCCCCAGACCAATACTCTCGTTAGAGAAAGTGTGCCCGGCATTATTAATCCATTCGACGAAAATGCTATTGAGGAGGCCTTGAGATTGAAGGAGAAAAAAGGGAGCAAGGTTACCGTTCTTTCTATGGGCCCTTCACAGGCAGAAGAATCTCTAAGGAAAGCTCTGGCTATGGGGGTGGACGAAGCGGTCCTTTTGTCAGATAGATTATTTGCTGGCTCCGATACTCTGGCTACTTCTTATACTCTGGCCATGGCCATTAAAAAAATAGGGGAGTTTGACTTGATACTTCTGGGTAAACAGGCCATTGATGGAGATACCGCCCAGGTTGGACCGGGACTGGCTGAGTGGCTTAGTTTACCTCAGATAACTTATGCTCGAAAGATAGAGGTTAATGAAGATAAAATTAGAGTAGAGCGCGTTTTAGAAGATGCATTTGAAGTGGTTGAGTCGCCGCTTCCTGCTCTCGTTACCGTAACCAAGGATATAAATGAACCTCGCTATCCTTCCCTGAGAGGACTTCTCAGAGCAAAGAAGGAAAAGATAGCCATCTGGACCGCTGAAGATTTACCTTTAGATAAGAGGAAAATTGGATTAGAAGGGTCTCCCACGCAGGTAGTTAAAATTTTTATTCCCCAGCCTCCGAAGAGAGGTGAGATTCTTTCGGGAGAAATTTCTCAAGTGGTGGATAAGTTAATTTTGGAAATAAAGAAAAGAAGAATAATTTGATGAGAAAGATCAAAGTAATAGTTGAAAAATGTAATGGCTGTGAGAAATGTTTACCCAGTTGTCCTTTCTCCGCTATCAAGATGGAGAATAAAAAGGTGAGGATACTGGATAATTGTAATCTCTGTGGAGCCTGCATAGATGCCTGCCCCTTTCAGGCTATTGTAATGGAGAAAGAAAAGATAAGGGTTGATCTATCTTCCTACCGGGGAGTATGGGTATTTGCCGAACAACGCAAAAGTGAGATTATGCCGGTAACTTATGAACTTCTGGGGGTGGGGAGGACTCTGGCCAATGATCTGGGGGCGGAACTTTCTGTTTTTCTTTTAGGGAGCGATATGAAAGGAGAAGCAGAAGAGCTTTTGAATTATGATTTAGACAAAATCTACTTGATAGAGGATCCTCTTCTTAATTCTTATCAGACTTATCTTTATACTCAGGCTATAGTCGATTTAGTGAACCTCAAAAGACCCGAAGTCATTTTGATGGGAGCTACCAGTCTCGGTCGGGATCTTGCACCACGGGTGGCAACTCGCCTCCAAACTGGCTTAACTGCTGATTGTACAGGGCTTGAGATAGATAAAAAAGAGAAGAACTTAATTCAAACCAGGCCTGCTCTGGGAGGAAACATTATGGCCAGGATTATTTCGCCTCGTCATCGTCCCCAGATAGCTACAGTTAGACCCAAGGTGATGAGAAGAGCCAAGCCTGGCCACAGTAAAAAGGGAGAGATTATCGAGATTAAGCCCACTTTCAGCCAAAACAATGAGGCAGTAAAAATTATTAGTCTTATCAGAGAGGAAAAGGAAGCGGTTGATTTACAGGAGGCTGAGATCATTGTCTCCGGTGGTCGGGGACTGGGTAAACCAGAGAATTTTTCCCTTATCAGAAAATTAGCCGATCTTTTGGGAGGGGCTGTGGGGGCCTCCCGGGCGGTAGTAGATGCTGGCTGGATTCAGCCCTATCATCAGGTAGGACAGACGGGAAAAACTGTTCAGCCTAAGATCTATATTGCCTGTGGTATCTCCGGGGCCATTCAGCATCAGGTGGGAATGAGAACCTCAGAGGTAATTGTTGCTATCAACAAAGATCCTGAGGCTCCTATTTTCAACATTGCTACCTACGGCATTGTCGAGGATCTTCATAAATTTCTGCCAATATTAATAGAGAAGCTAAAGATGAGAGGAAAGCCCTGAGGCACTCTAAGAAAATGGCTTTTATTGCTGATTTTCATGTTCATTCTAAACACAGTCGAGCTACATCAAAGGATATGGATATTCCCCATCTTGATGAGATGGCTAAGTTAAAGGGAATTGATCTGGTGGGAACAGGTGATTTTACTCATCCGGTCTGGTTAGACAGTTTAAAGAGGACTCTTTCTCCTGAAGAAGATGGGCTTTACCGATTCAGAAATACTTTGTTTATTTTAACTACAGAAGTAAATAATATCTTTTATTCTCATGGGGCAGTTCGCAAAATTCATAATTTGATTTTTGCGCCCGGCTTCGAGGCAGTGGAAAAAATAAATAAAAAACTGGCCAGGTTTGGGGACTTGCACTCCGATGGACGTCCTACCTTAAAAATGGAAGCAAAGGATTTAGTGGAGACTGTTCTGGCCTCTCATGAGGATGCTTTCGTTGTCCCTGCTCATATCTGGACTCCTTGGTTTTCTTTATTTGGGGCTAATTTTGGATTTGATTCTATTGAGGAATGTTTTGGAGAATGCACAAAGTATATCTATGCTCTGGAGACAGGCCTGAGTAGTGATCCCCAGATGAACTGGCGAGTTTCCAGTCTGGATAGATTCGCCCTCATCTCCAATTCTGATGCTCATTCTCCGTCCAGATTAGGAAGAGAAGCCAATGTCTTTTCTCACAGGATAGGCTATAAGGATATCAAAAAGATTTTAAGAGAAAAAAATAAGGAAAAATTTCTCTACACTATCGAGTTTTTCCCACAGGAAGGAAAATATCATTATGACGGTCATCGTCGGTGTGGCCTTTGCTTTTCTCCCAGAGAGAGTCGAAAACATAAAAATCTGTGTCCTAAATGCGGTCAACCGCTAACCATAGGAGTAATGCATCGAGTGGAGGACCTAGCAGATAGGGATGAAGGCTTCAAGGGAACCGAGGATAACATCCCTTTTAAACATCTCATCCCTCTATCAGAAATCATCGCTGAAGCTCTAGGCCAGGGCGTTGATACCAAGGCCGTAGAGGATCGATATAGGGGAATTACTCAGCGGCTGGGGGGTGAGTTTAAGGTGCTCCTGGAAGTACCAGAGGCCGAACTCTCTCGATCAACATCTTCCAGGATCGTAGAGGGTATAATGCGGGTAAGAAAGGGAAAGGTAAAGATAAGATGTGGTTATGACGGGGTTTACGGGAAGGTGAGGGTATTTGACGAGGAAGAGGAAAAAAAAGAAAAACAGCTCGATCTTTTCTAATGATTCGATTTCTTGACATTCCTCTTCAGGGACGTATTATGTAACTGTTCACCGCAAAGATCGCAGAGTACGCAGAAAGGAATCAAAAAGAAAAATTTAAATAATTTTCCTGATTCTTAGCGTTCTCGGCGTGCTCTGCGGTGAAATATGATGAGATTGAATAGTTATCATTTTTTTTATTTCATCAACAGGGGTAATGAATGAGACTCTCTCAATATTTGTTTTCTACCTCTAAGGAGTCCTCCAAGGAGGCGGAGTATTCGAGCCATAAACTGATGCTTAGAGCAGGTTTGATAAAGAAATTTGCTGCTGGTATATATTCCTATCTTCCTTTAGGATACAGAGTTTTGGCTAAAATTAGCTCCGTTATTGAGGATGAAATGGATCGCATTGGAGCACAACGGTTGCTCCTTCCTTTTCTTCAACCAGCCCATCTGTGGAAAAAGAGCGGAAGGTGGGGAAATTACGGAGAAGAGCTTGTTCGCTTTCAGGATAGAAAAGGCGCAGATTTTGCTTTAGGACCCACCCATGAGGAGATAATAACTCAGTTGGTGAAAGAAGAGATAAGTTCTTATAAAAGACTTCCTTTAACACTTTATCAAATTCAGACGAAATTTAGAGATGAGCTAAGGCCACGGGGTGGAGTCATTCGAGCAAGGGAGTTCTTGATGAAGGATGCCTATAGCTTCTGTCAAAATGAAGAAGAATTAATCTCAGTTTACCAGAAGATGAAAGGAGCCTACGAAAGAATTTTTTCTCGCTGTGGATTGAATTACAAAGTGGTAGAGGCTGATACCGGTCCTATAGGAGGTAAAGTCTCCGAGGAGTTCATTGCTCTGGCTGGTGCGGGTGAAGATAAAATTGTGGTGTGCGAACGCTGTGGGTACACGGCAAAACTTGAAAAAGCTGAATATGAGCCACTAGAGGAAGCTCAAAATGAACTCAAAGCTACGAAGGAAGTCTCCACGCCCAATGCTAGGACCGTCCAAGAAGTAAGTCAATTTCTTCATTGTAGACCCAGGGACATTTTAAAGACCATTTTTTATCAGACCGAGAAAGGTTTGATAGCTGTCTTAATTAGAGGTGATCACCAGATAAATGAGGCAAAGCTAAAAACTCTCTTAAAGGTAAAAAAGCTTGAAATAGCCGGGAACAATGTGATTAAGGAGGAAATTGGAGTAGAACCCGGATTTACTGGGCCAGTCGGACTTGACAAATACCGACTAATTGCAGACAATACAATAATGAAAAGTCGGAATTTAGTTGCGGGAGCTAACCGCAAAGACGCGCATTTGTTAAACGTCAATGCTGGCAGGGATTTTCAACCGACTATAATTGGAGACATAGGGTTTCCTCTCTCCGGAGATATGTGTCGAGCTTGTAAGAATAGGATGGAGGTAAGGCGAGGAATTGAGATAGGTCATCTTTTCCAACTGGGAGAAATCTACAGTCGGTCTCTTAAAGCTACCTTTTTGAATGAAAAAGGAGAGGAGAATTATTTTGTCATGGGTTGCTATGGGATTGGGGTAAGCAGGCTTCCCGCCGCCATAATAGAACAAAACCATGATTCACAGGGGATCATTTGGCCCCCAGAGATTACCCCCTTTCAAGCCATAGTAATACCAACCTCGAAGAAAACAGTTAAGGTAGCGGAGGGTGTTTATCAGGACCTAAAAGATCATGGGGTAGAAACATTATGGGATGATCGGGATTTAAGCGCCGGAGTAAAATTCAATGATGCAGATCTTGTTGGTATTCCCTTTAAGGTCATTGTGGGTGACACCTTTCTGAAAGAAGATAGGATCGAAATTAAAACTCGTCGAGAAGCAAAGATTGAGAAAGTCGGAAAAAATATGATTTCCCAGAGGATGAGGGAGCTGATTCAAGATGCAAAGTGGTGAATTCTTCTTTCTTTTAGAACGTATAGGAAGAGAAAGGGGTCTTTCTTCCGAGATCCTTTTAGAGAGTGTTAAAGAGGCTTTAACCTCGGCTTACAAGAAAAAACATAATCAACCACCTCGGAACTTGAGAGTCATTCTGGAGGAAGGAAAGGAAAAAGTTCGGGTTCTGGTAGACAAAGAGGTAGTAGAAAAAGTGACCAATTGCGGAACAGAAATTTCTCTGGAAGAAGCTCTGAAAATCAATGAAACGGTAAAATTGGGAGATCAGGTGGAAATAGAGGTTAATCCTTTCCACTTTAGCAGAATTGCTGCCAGTACCGGCAAGTACGTAATGATGCAGCAGATCGTGGAGATGGAGAAAGATATCATCTGTGAAGAGTTTAAGAAGCGGGAAGGAGAAATAATTAGTGGGACCGTGCGCTATAGAGCTGATCATTTCATTCTCATTGATCTGGGTAAGACTGAAGGGATTCTCCCTGAAAGAGAACAGTTGCTAAACGGAGAATACCGACAGGGCGAGCGGGTTAGGGCCTATATCCTGAGGGTCACCCGTGAGCCTAAAGGCCCTCGTATTATTCTCTCTCAGACCCACCCCAATTTTCTGAGGGGACTTTTCGAGTTGGAAGTGCCAGAAGTAGAGGAGGGAATCGTTAAAATTAGACAGATAAAGCGAGATGCGGGAAGAAGAGCTAAGGTGGTTGTGGAGTCGGGGGAGAAGAAGGTAGATGCAGTGGGAGCCTGTGTAGGCTTGCGAGGTTCTCGGATTAAGGCTATCCTGCGAGAACTAGAGGGAGAGAGGGTTGATATAATAAGGTACAGTGAGGATCCTTCTGTTTTCATAAAGAATTCTCTTAAACCAGCGGAAGTTAAGGAAGTTAAGCTTGACGAGGCTAACAAGAAAGCAAAGGTTATCGTTGCTGATGATCAACTCTCCTTGGCCATCGGAAGCCATGGAGAAAATGTGAAACTAGCAGCTAAATTGACGGGATGGCAGATTGACATTCGGTCTGTGGGCCAGATAGAGGAAGAATCAGCCTTTCTGAAAGAACTTGCTGGCGTAGGTGAGAAGATCTTGATCTCCTTAAAACAGGCTGGTTTTCTAACCCACAAAGATATTATTAGAGGGGGAATTGAGGGATTATGCAGGGTCTCAGGAATCGGACCTAAGCTAGCCGAGAAAATTTTTAACAAAGCTAAGGAAATTAGCCAATAGATCTTAAGGGTCAAAGAAAATGATGCGGGTTTATCAATTAGCTAGAAGGTTAAACTTATCCACCGGTAAGCTTTTGAAATTACTTGCTAGTTTAAAGATCGAAGCCAAAAGCAGCCTGAGCGGTCTATCCCCGAAGGAGGTTAGACAGCTAGAGGAATCGATATTAAAGAAGAGAAAACCCTCCCCTAAAGGGAAGAAACTTTTTCCCCGAGCTCCCATAGTGACGCTATTGGGCCATGTGGATCACGGCAAGACCTCTCTTCTGGATGCTGTGCGCCAGACGGCTGTAGCCAAGGAGGAGATGGGTGGGATCACTCAAAAAATCGGAGCTTCAGAGGTAGAGTTTCAAGGGAAAAAAATAGTTTTTATTGACACTCCTGGCCATGAGGCATTTACAGCTATGCGGGCGCATGGAGCTCAGGTCACTGATATCGCGGTTCTGGTAATCGCTGCCGATGATGGGGTTATGCCTCAAACAGTAGAAGCAATCGATCATGCTCGAGCAGCTAAGGTTCCTATTGTAGTTGCTATAAATAAGATAGATAAGAGTGAGGCCAAACCGGACCGGGTCAAAAGACAACTCAATAAATATGATCTAACTCCCGAAGAATGGGGAGGAAAGACCATTTGTGTGGAGGTCTCCGCTTTAACCAAACAGGGATTAGATGAACTGTTAGAGATGATCCTTTTGGAAGCAGAAATGCTCGAGCTAGCCTCAGATTCTGACGGAGATTTCAGGGCGGTAGTAATTGAGGGGGAAATGGATCGCCAGAAAGGTCCGTGCTCTACCTTATTGATTCAGGACGGCACTCTAAAAATGGGAGATATTCTGGTAGGGGGATCGAGTTTTGGGAAGGTAAGGGCTTTGATTAATTGGAAGGGGAAAAAGTTAAAAGAAGCGGGTCCTTCGACACCGGTAAGAGTTTTGGGGCTTTCCGACATTGGAACTCCCGGGGGTATATTTAGAAAAGCTGAAAGTGAGAGAAAGGCACGTCAGTTAGCGCAAGCCACCAAGAAGGAAGAGAGGGAAAAGGGCTTAGTCAAAAGAGAGTTGATAACTTTGGAAAGTCTCTATCAAGAGCAGGTGAAGGAGAAAAAGGCCCTCAATACTATCTTAAAGACAGATACTCGAGGGTCCTTAAAAGCTCTCACAGATGTTTTGAACAACTTAGAAGATGAGGAGGTGAAGATAAATATAGTTCATGGGGACATAGGAGAAGTGAATAAATCCGATATTCTCTTGGCCGCTGCTTCAAAAGGTATAGTAATTAGTTTCAATGTAGGGACAGTTTCGGAGAGCCTCACCTTAGCTAAAGATGAGAGGGTAGACATAAGATCCTATCAGGTTATCTATGAAATGATTGATGATATCAAGAAGAGCATGCAAGGTCTTTTAGAACCTCGGTATGAAGAGGTAGAGATAGGAGAAGTCGAGGTTCGGGAAATTTTTAGAATCCCAAAAGTGGGAGTTGTGGCAGGTTCTTACATTACGGCAGGCAAAGTGGTTAGGGGAAGCAAAGCCAAAGTTTTTCGAGGAGATGAGATGGTGGGAGAAGGTATGGTTAGTAGTCTTAAACGTTTTGATAAAGATGTAAGTGAGGTCCTCACGGGACTGGAGTGCGGGGTAAAGGTAGAGGGTTTTAACGAGATAAGAAAAGGTGATCTGATTAGAGTTTACGAAACAAGAAGGATTCGTTAAGTAAAAATGGTCATAGGAATTTTAGAGCTGGAAATTAAGTTATTTTTCAGTGATTCTTTAAAAGATAAGCGACGGATCATAAAAAGCTTAATTGACCGCATACGCAATAATTTCAATGTCTCTGTCTCTGAAATCAGACATCAGGATCTGTGGCAAAGAGCAGGTTTGGGTATAGCTCTTTTGACTACCGAGGGAAAGTTCGCTCAGAGTATCTTATCTAAGATTGTCGACTTTATTAAAAAAGATAAAAAGATCTCTCTCATAGATTCCAGGATGGAGATAATGTAGTTATCCCTTCCCTCAAAAAAGGGGACGTGATTATTTTCTAGTTCGCTCTTCAGATAGTACAATTATTTTCCTCCCGAAAAAAAATAATCACGTCCCCATTTTCCAATAGGTAAGGATCATGGATGGACTATTATTGATAGATAAGCCGAAAGGGGTGACTTCTCATGACGTGGTGAAGAGAATAAGGCAGCTCCTTAAGATAAGGAAGGTAGGACATACCGGAACACTGGACCCCCTCGCCACCGGGCTTCTCTTGATATGCTTAGGCCGGGCTACCAAGCTGACCCGTTTCCTACAGGATCTCGACAAAACTTATCAAGGCCAGATAATTTTTGGCATGACCACCACCAGTCTTAATGGTCAGGGAGAGGTAGTAGAGGAGAAAGACGCCTCTTCTCTGTCCAAAGATAAAGTGGAGGAGCTTTTTGCTCGTTTTAGGGGGAAAATAATTCAGACTCCTCCTATGCTTTCCGCTGTCCACTGGAAGGGGAAGAGACTCTATAAAATAGCCAGAGATGGCCTGGAGGTTGAGCGTCCACCAAGGAAAATCTGGATTTACGAGCTTGAGTTACTGGATTTCATCTCTAATCGTCATCCTAAAGTACAGTTTAAAGTACGTTGCTCTAAAGGCACTTACGTTAGGAGTTTATGTGCCGATATAGGGAAGGTTTCTGGTTTTGGAGCCTACCAGGCTGCGCTTTGTCGGATTAAGGTAGGTCCTTTTGATTTAAAGCAAGCCAAGACATTGAAGGATTTAGAGGAAATAGTTAGCCATGGGAAAGAGGAAGAAATTATTTGTTCTTTGAGAGATGTTTTACCTCACCTACCCCTGGTCAAGGTAAAACCCGGAGTGGAGAAGATGGTCAAGTGGGGCAGGCCTCTATATTTATCTCATCTGGATTTCTTACCCCAGGAGTTGGGAAAAGGCAATAAGGTTCGGTTATGCAGTCAAGAAGGAGAGCTTCTAGCAGTAGCCATAAGTCTGCAAGAAGAATCTCATTTTTGTAAAGATAAAATAGGCTTTAAATATCTGAGAGTACTTATTTAAGATGGAGGTTAAAAGAAAATTTTCCCCCAGGGAAAAACTGGCGCACATTATTCTCACAGTCGGTTTTTATGATGGAATTCATAAGGGACACCAAGAGATTCTTACCCAGTTAGTTAAAGACGCAAAGCTCAAAGGAGGAAAAAGCTGTGTGATTAGCTTTACCTCTCATCCTTCGGAGTATTTCTCTGGCCAGCCTTTGCCTCTTCTAACCACCTGGGGAGAAAAGAAGAAGATTCTTGCCGAATTAGGTATAGATTTAGTATTTATTTTGCCTTTTACCTCTAGCTTTGCTTCTCTTTCCCCGTATTCCTTTATGAAACAACTGAGTAATAATTTAGAGATTGAAGAAGTAGTGGTAGGGGAAGATTTCGTATTTGGCAAAGATAGAAAGGGAGATGTAAGTTGGCTAAAAGAGGCAGAAAATGAGTTTGGATACAAACTCAAGACGATTCCTCTTCTCAAAGTAGATAAGAAAAAGCTGAGCAGCTCTTTAATTCGTCAGTGGTTAAAAGAAGGAAAAATAGAAAAAGTGAGTCAATGGCTGGGTCGATATCCTACAGTTCTTGGCAAAGTGGTGAGGGGGAAGAGACGAGGTCGAGCTCTTGGCTATCCCACCGCCAACCTGGAACCTCACCCCCATAAACTTTTACCTGCTCCGGGAGTGTATGTCGGTAAACTCACCTTAAAGGGAGAGTTTTACAAGGCAATAATAAACGTGGGGGCTAAGCCGACTTTTGGTGATAGTTCCTTTGGAATTGAGGTGCATATAATAAAATTTAAGGGGGATATTTATGGAGATATGATTAAAGTTGAGTTGGTTGACAAAATTCGGGGAATAGAAAGGTTTGCCTCCTTTTCGCGCTTAGCGGAAAGAATAAAGAAAGATAGAAAAGAGGCAGACAAGATTCTGGAGGGATTCAACTGTCTTTCATGAAGGAAAAAAGTTGTGTAAAATTGCTTGAAAACAAGTGTAAAGCAGATAGCTACGAAAAGCTAATGGCGTTGGACAATCCAAAGCTTGTTGATTTTATAGCAAAATATGTGGAGCATTGTAATCCTGCTTCTGTTTTTGTCCGCACCGATTCTGCTGAAGACGCTCAGTACATTGGAAACAAGGTATTAGAAAATGGGGAGGAGGAAAAACTAGCCATTGAAGGTCATACAGTCCATTTTGACGGATATAACGACCAAGCAAGGGATAAAGATAAAACCAAGTACCTTCTTCCCCCTGATATGAATCTTGGTGCCCATATTAATGCAATAGATCGAGAGAAAGGGCTTAAAGAAGTACATGAATACCTGAAAAATATTATGCGCGGAAAAGAGGTATATGTTTGTTTCTTCTGTTTGGGCCCCACAAACTCTGAGTTTTCAATTCCATGTGTTCAGATAACCGATTCAGGTTATGTTGCCCACAGCGAAGGCATTCTCTATAGAAGTGGATACGAGGAATTCAAGGAAATCGGGGATTCCCATGAATTTTTCAAATTTGTTCACAGTGCAGGTATTCTGGAAAATGGAGTGAGTAAAAATATTGACAAACGCAGGATATATATAGACATAGAAGAAAATGTAGTTTTCAGCACCAATACCCAGTACGGCGGAAATACTATCGGACTTAAAAAACTTGCTATGCGGTTGGCTATCCATAAGGCTTCACAGGAAGGGTGGCTGACTGAGCATATGTTCATTCTCGGGGTTCACGGTCCAGGGAGACGGGTGAGCTACTTCACAGGCGCTTTCCCAAGTTTATGTGGTAAAACTGCAACTTCCATGTTAAAAGGGGAGACCATTGTCGGTGATGATATAGCATTTTTGAGGAAGAAAAATGGAAAGCTCCGTGCCGTAAATGCTGAATGGGGAATATTTGGAATTATCAGGGGTGTTAATTCAAAAGATGAACCCTTAATCTGGGAAGCTCTCAATTCTCCCGGAGAAGTAATTTTCTCTAATGTTCTAGTAACTGACGATAGGATTCCATACTGGCTTGGAAAAGATGGGGATGTCCCCAAAAAGGGAATTAATCATTCTGGAAAGTGGACTGGAGGGAAAAAGGATTCAAGAAGTATCGAGATAACTCCGTCCCACAGGAATGCAAGATATACCGTCTGTTTAAAAGGGTTAAAAAATTGTGATCCAAAGCTAGATGATCCTCAAGGAGTGGTAGTAGGTGGGATAATTTACGGGGGTAGAGATTCCGACACCTTGGTACCTGTGGGACAGGCTTTTGACTGGAGCCACGGAATATTGACCATGGGTGCAACATTAGAGTCAGAAACCACCGCAGCAACTCTGGGAAAAGAAGGTGTAAGAGAGTTCAATCCTATGTCCAATCTAGATTTTTTGTCAATTACTGTTGGTAAATATGTCCATAATAATCTTGAATTCGGCAATGCTATAGATAAACCACCCTCTATTTTCTCTGTTAACTACTTCTTGAAGGATAAAAATGGCAAATATATGAATGCGATGAATGATAAATATGTCTGGATTAAATGGATGGAGCTACGTGTTAACGGGGATGTAGATGCAATTAAAACCCCAACCGGTTATATCCCGAAATATAAGGACCTTAAAAGATTATTTAGAGAAGTTCTTAATAAAGATTACGCTGAAAAAGACTATGTGGAGCAGTTCACCTTAAGAATTCCAGAGAATCTTGCCAAAATCGAAAGGATTGTCGAAATCTACCAAACAGAGGTTCCCGATACTCCCAAGGTTTTATTTGAGACTCTTGAACAACAGAAACGGAGATTAGAAGCTGCCAGAGCAAAATACGGAGATTATGTAACTCCAGGGGTATTTGATAAAACAGCTATCAGGAATTAGTGATCAGTGTTTGGTAAAGAAATTTATCATTACTTCTCCTTAGAGTCCACCAATAAAATTGCCTATTTGCTTGCCAGAAAAGGAGCAGAGGAGGGGACGGTGGTGGTGGCTGATGAGCAAACTCAGGGAGAAGGAAGGGGGGATCGTTACTGGTATTCTCCCCAGGGAGGATTATGGTTTTCTCTTATTTTGCGTCCCTGCATGTTTTCTTCCGAAGTTCCCCGGTTGAGCATTCTGGGAGCCGTAGGAATTGCTATAAGTATAGATAGACTATTTCCTTCGCTTAAGGTGCGGATTCGATGGCCTAACGATGTAGTGATAAGGGACAAAAAGGTGGCAGGGGTGTTAGTTAAAGTGAGAGCTGAAAGGGCCAGGGTGAACTTTGCCGTCATAGGCATAGGAGTTAATCTGAATATTCGGGAATTTCCTTCACCTCTCTCTTTTACAGCAACTTCGTTGATCAAGGAAACCGGACACTCAACTTCAAAAAAAAGGTTTCTGGAGTGTGCGTTAGAAGAGCTAGAAAGTCTATATTTTTCCTCTCGAGTCAATGTTCGGCTGCTTTTGGAAAAAGCTCGCTTATTTTCCTCTTTACTGGGCCAGCAGGTGGAGGTTGTAACTACTGAGGGAAAGTTTCGAGGTCTAGCACAGGATTTAGATGAAGATGGTGGATTGATACTGCGTTTAGAGAGTGGAATGCACAGAAAGATCGTTCCTGAGGAAGGACATATCAAGGAAAGGCCTCAAAAGATATGAACCTGGTTATTGATGTAGGTAATACGGTAGTCAAGGCGGGAATTTTTGAAAAAAGGGATCTAGTGCTCAGTGGAGAGTTTGCTACCCGACCCAGAAAGGAGCTTGATGAATGGGGGATCTTACTTTCCAGTTGGATAACAGAGTCTGGTAGAGAAATTAAGATAAGTAAAGCAATGATCTCTTCTGTGGTCTCTTCGGTGGTTTCTCCTTTAAAGAAGGCAATAGAGAAGTATTTTAGAGTATCTGCTTTTGAAGTAGAGGTAGAGAAAGTAGGAATACCTCTTTTGTGTGATAACCCTGGAGAGGTAGGAGCGGATAGAATAGCCAATGTAGTTGCTGCGGCAGAATTGTATGAACTTCCGGCCATTGTGATAGATTTTGGAACCGCTACTACCTTTGATGTGATCTCGGAAAAAGGAGAATATCTAGGGGGAGTCATAGCTCCGGGGGTAAGGACTGCCATGGAGAGTCTGGCCGAGAAGGCGGAAGCTTTATTCCCGGTGGAGTTTAAAAAACCAGCCTCCGTAATTGGAAAGAACACCAAAGATGGTTTAGGGGCAGGGTTATTTTATGGGTGGCTTGGTGGGGTAAGAGAGATCATTAGGGGAATAAAAAGGGAGCTGGGAAAAGAGGTAAAAGTCATAGCCACGGGTGGAATGGGGATCTTATTAGGAGAGGAGTGTGCCGAGATCGATGAGGTCGATCCTGTGCTGACTTTAGAGGGGCTAAATTTTATGGTAGAGAAATGGCCAGATAGATCTCCAGGCTAGGGGAAGAAAATGGGCTCCTTTCAGGACCCGAAGCACTGAGATCTAAATAAATTATGAAAATCCTTCTTCTATATGTCTCGAGAGTGTCGGGTCACCGCCGTGCTGCCGAAGCTATTGAGCAGGCCTTAGAGAGGTTATATCCTCAAATAAAAGTCAGGAAAGAAGATCTTTTTAAGCACGGAAATCCTCTGGTCAGGAAAATATTAGATGATCTCTATTACACTGCTATAAAAGTAACCCCCCGGTTCTGGGATTTTCTCTGGGACAGTAATCTAATTTATTGGCTAACTTACGTTCTGAGAGAGTTTTCTTGTAGGTTAAATTCCTTCCGACTTTACAAGGAGGTCATTGTCCCTTTTAATCCTCAGGTGGTCATATGTACCCATGGACTACCCCTTGCACTCTGTTCTACTATAAAAAGACGAAGAAAATTAGATTATTTGTTAGTAGCGGTTCCTACTGATTATTCTCTTCATCCTTACTGGACTTATAACAATGTTGATCTCTATTTCCTTGCTCATGAGGGAATGAAAGAAAGCCTGAGAAAGAAAGGAATTTCCCAGGATAAGGTTCAAATCTGTGGAATCCCTGTCTCGCCTATTTTTTCTGAGGATACTGATAAAGAGGGATTAAAAGATAAATGGCAAATAAGGCATGACCTTTTTACTATTCTTTTGATGGGAGGGGGTCAGGGAATTGGAGCTTTTCGTCGGACCGTAGATGCCTTAAATGGATTAGGTCTACCTATTCAGCTTTTGATAGTAACCGGAACCAATGATGGGCTGAAGAAAGAGCTTCAGGAAATTGAATCAGAACTTAGTATTCCTATTAAGATTTTGGGCTATACCAGGAAAATCAATGAGTTAATGGAAATATCAGATTTACTTATCTCAAAACCAGGGGGACTTACCATTGCTGAAGCCCTGGTTAAAGACCTTCCCCTGGGGATCCAGGATTACTTAGCCGGGCAGGAGAGAAAAAATCAAGAGTTCCTTCTCAAAAAGAAGATTGCCTTTAACTTGCAAGGAGAAAAGGAGATAGTTAGCTTAATCCAGAGCTTTCTTGATGGGTCCTTTGATCTCGAAAACTGGCAAATCAGGAAAAGGGAGCTGGTCAAGCCCAAGGCCGCCTTGGATATTGCCCGCAGAATCGTTGAATTGGCTAATGAGAGATTTGGATGCTAAATTCATATTTGGCCTTGGTTTGGTAATCTTAGGGTTGATTTTTGGGGGCTGGAATGGCTCTGTCTTAGCCCAGAATCTTTCAGATGAGAAGCTCCTAAGTGTCCGGGCCCTCGGAATGGGAGGGATTCTTCCCCTTCCGGTGCACGATCCCTCCGTTCTTTTCTTCAATCCAGCAGGACTGGGATGGCTCGAAAGTGTCATGTTGTCCGTAGAAGGGTATAAAACGTCGGATTCCTCACCAAATCTCACCCCTACTTTAAATATAGGTCCCCTGGGAATTAGCCGATTTAGAAAGGAAGATCGGACTCATTACAAAATTGGCTATGGATTTAGACCTCTGCCCTGGTTTGGCTGGGGGCTGAGCTCTGATTTTGATAAAAAAATAAGGGACAGCCGCATAAACGCGGGAATTCTGATTTCTCCTCGTCCCTGGCTTGATATCGGTATCTACCATGAAGGCCTCGGGTGGGCTGATAAGAAGCCTCAGAACCGCGCCGTTGTTTCCCTAACTACCAGATGGGGAAAGGGTAGGAATCTGCTTGCTTTGGGTGGGGTTCTCCAGAGGGATGATCTTGAGTTTCACCTCGGCTTCGAATACAGGGTTTTGAATCGGTCGGCCTTGAGAGTTGGCTATAAGGTTGATCATCTCACCTTGGGAGCCACAGTGGGACTTTCCCCAATCCTCGATTTTGATTATGCGGCGGAGCTGGAAAGAAATGGTCGCATTATCCATTACTTTGGCTTGAGTTTTGGTAGACCTAGATATTTCTTTTATAAAAATGATTTTCATAGAGTTGCTCAAACTGCAAAATTCGGGAGAGATAGATTTGTAGTGGTTGATGGCCATAATCTGCACTATGTAGAATCTGGAAGTGGCAGGCCCCTTATTTTGATTAGCGGATCGGTGGCAACCTATAGAGTCTGGGATTCTCTGGTAGCCTCTCTTTCAAGATATCGCCGGATCTTAGCCATTGAATTTTTAGGTAATGGCGACTCAGATAAACCTTCCTTCAGGTTTAACTACAGCCTTAGCGAGCAGGCCAGCCTGATTAAAAAGTTTATGGAGAGGTTAGAAATTGAAAAAGCTGATTTTATAGGCATTTGCTATGGAGGTGCTATCGCCTTTCAATTTGCCAAAAAGTATCCGAACCTCACCAATAAAATCATTGTTATCGAGGCTTTTCTTGACGCCCAGGAGTTCGTAAAAGATCATCGACTCCTTTTCTCCCTTCGGGGAAAGCCGGTAGTTGGTGATTTATGGATTGGCCTTTTGCGGACAGGCCTTTTAGATGAGGCCATGACCAGATTAGTTATGGGAGAAAGCTATAGCCAGATGAGTAGGAAGGATCAGAAAAAGATAAGGCAAATAATCCATTGGAACAATGCTAATGCCACTCGAATTTTCTGGCATAACCTTGCTAAATTAGATCAAAATGAGCTTAGGGTAAAATATGAGGATACCCAGATAAAATCGCCGATTTTATTTTTAATGGGGGAAAAATCGGATTTTAAAAAGTTTCTCAAACCAACCTTACAAGTTCTCAAAAAAACGGTAAAGAAGCTTGAGATCGTCACCGTTAAAGGCGGTATTCACAATCTTCATCTCCAGAAGCCCGACCAATGTTCCCGTTTGATTCTCCAATTCCTCAACCAGCCGTAG
>DAOVGK010000088.1 GCA_030672445.1 Candidatus Aerophobota bacterium | reverse complement strand
TACAGGTTCACCGAGCCTTTACTATAATATTATAAGATGAAAAAATGTCAACTTGCAATATCGAATTTGCAGTATCGAATTTTACAAATTTTTTCACAATGGTGGGTAATTTTTCTAAAGCCTAGTCTATTTTTGAAGCCTGAGGGGTTCCTCCTTGAGCAAAGTCCCATCTTCCCCCTGTGCTTCCACCGGCCAGACTTGCTACTTCCCTTAATATCTGATTGGCGGGTAAATTTTTTTGAGTGGAGGTATATCAGCCGAAAAAACTTTACCCTGGTTTACCGAAGCTAATATCACTATTCCTTTTTTTAACTTAGTTTTCTATTTCCGAGAGAACGTTACCTAAACTCAGGAGAGAACCTGCATGGTTTCATATATTTCACCAACCCTTAGTAAATATGCC
The DNA here is from genome assembly GCA_030672445.1 of Candidatus Aerophobota bacterium. The sequence continues at coordinate 2,023 of DAOVGK010000088.1, read as the reverse complement.
TTATCACCGATTTCCTGTATCACTGGCAAACACCCCTTTAAATAGCTATCCATCTTTTCCTTTATCTCTATAATTTTATTTTTCGCCTCATCGCTAAAGAATCTCTTGCCACATTTTTTGCAGACATCGGCCTCTATCTTAATGATTATCGTGTCGTAGTTCTCGGAAAAATGTATCTTTACAACCTTTCTTTGAAGCTCTCCTCCACATTCACATCTCATTTTTCTCATCCTTTATATTTACCCTCTCCTGTTCAGAGAGCGCATCATTTTCTATCTTCCCAGAGCTAATGTTTTCATTCAATATTTCGTAACTGTTCAGCCATTAATTGTTAAGGCTTCCGCTTTGATAAAGTTACTCAACCTCTCTCCACGCATATGCCTCCAGGGTCAAATCACTTTCTATTTTAGGTAGAGTTTCTTCTTTTGCCTGAACCTTAAGACTGGTAACATTAATCATTCGATGAAGATTCTTTAGGCGATTTAAATATTCAATAAATTCCAAAAAAGGGGCTCTTAGTTTCAGAATCAGGGTTATCTTTTTAACCTTTCCAACCTCCGGAGCTGTCAGAACAAATACTGGCTTACCCAGGTCAAGAAATTCGATATCCAGTCCCTCTCTTCTAACAAACAGCTCTCTCAGTAAGGCAGTGGTCTCCTCATGAGAAGGTAATACTTCCTCCATCAAACTCACTGTAGCCTGTTTTTTCTGATATCTTTTCTCTAACTCTTCTAAATTTTTGAGAGTTACCCCTGCCTGCCTAATCTGTCCCTCCAGGATTCCTATCTCTTTCTTTAACTTCTCTATAGTCTGGATTTTAGGTTGGTAGCCATACCAATAAAATCCAGCCAATATGGGTAAGGAAAAGATACCAAGAAGCAATACCATCTTGCCTCTATCTAATGGACCAAATTTCATGGACTTCCGCTCTTTTTTACCCTCTCGCCTGACCGATGAGTGGATGAGGAAATCTCCTCTCTCTTCAGCAGACGAGCAGCTATGGTGAAGTCAATCACCTCCTGTCCATAACGGGTATTTCTATCAATGGATTGTAAATAGACATCACTGAAATAGGGAGATTTTTCCAGTTGGCTTATAAATTCCATCAGGGAAAGGTCAGCCACCAACTTTTCCCTCTTTATACTTCCCTTAATCATCAAGAGTGACAAATCTTTCTTCTGGTTAGTGTCGGCTGAACCTCTTCCGAAGGAGAGCTCCCGCAGCCATGCTTTGGCGGGAATAGTTTCACTAAACTGAGCCAGAACTGGCACCCAGGGAATGGAACTCTCTCTCAATTGTATTATGCTGGTATATCGGCGATCCCATCTGCTTAGATCCTTTATAAGAGTCTGAGCTCTATCAAGATTTGGCTGTAAGGAGGTAATCTTAGCCTTTTTGGATTGAAACTCTTGCTCGTAGAAAGCCGCCTTTCGGTTCAAGGAACTATATGGGGTGGTTAAGAGAATAAAAAGGGCCACAAACTAAAGATAAGGACGGAGAATCGCTCTCGTTCGACGAGCTAAGCGGCTCCATTTTTCTTTAGTCGGAGAAAGATTGATACCTTCTCCTTTTCCTAAGGCTAAACCAGCAGCAATATTAAGACTGGGAGAGAAGAACTGGGGATTCTGGTATCTTTTCTTTTTAAACTGGGAGTCAAGGGGAATTTTATCCAGCGGATTTGCCATTTCTACTGGGATTTTGAGGGTGGTGGTCAAAAATTTATCCAGATTCTCCAGTTGGGCCAGGCTTCCACTTAAGACTATTCTATCTATTCTCTCTTCCAGCGATTGAGCCCGATAGGAGTTAAAGGAAAGCCGCAGCTCACTTACCAGTTTGCTTAGCTCTATCTTAATTATCTGGGAAACTTTGAAGGCTTTCTCCATCGCTTTATCAGAGCTTTTTCCAGTTCCTTTATCAGAGTCTTCATCAAGGATTCCGTACCTTTCTCTCATTTTTTGGATACTTTCCAGATCCGATAAATTTAGCCTCTCTTTGAGGCCTTCCGTAATAGTATCGCCGCCAA
>DAOVGK010000098.1 GCA_030672445.1 Candidatus Aerophobota bacterium | reverse complement strand
GGAGGACGAAACTTTACAGGATTAAGAAACATAGCGAACTCAGAGGTCTGACCATAGTGCCAGATGCCTAAATCACGCTCATTTGCCTTGCCTCGCTGTTGATAGAAGTTTCTTTGTTCCTGTTTTAAGCTTACCTTAACTCCAACCTTTTCCCAATAATCCTTAACAAGCTCGCAAATTCTTCCCTTTGGCCCTTCCAACTCAACATATTCGATAGTTATAGCTAAGGTCTTACCGTCCGGTCTTAAGCGATACTGATGTTTCTTGTCCCACTTTAACCCCATCTCATCTAAAAGCTCATTTGCCTTTGCCGGGTCATGCTCAATATAGTATTTTCCCATCCAATCCTCATAAAAGCTGGTGTTGGGAGGGGTTGTTGCTTGACGAGGAGTGGCCTTTCCGAAATAAAGAATCTCATTTATCTCTTGTCGGTTGATGGCTAAGGACATAGCCTGTCTAAACTTAACATCATTAAATATTTCCTTAAGAACTGGGTCCTTGTGGTTAAAGTTGAAACTATATATACACTCCGATCCCCAGGGATTTTCCCACAGCATAGTATGGTAGTTACCTTTTTCTTCGCCTTGCTTGTAAAGAGGATAGTTTTCCAGCGATAGATGCATTCCCACGTAGTCGAATTCTCCAGCTATTGTCTTTAAGTTCACTATCTCTCGGTTTTCAATTAACACTCTGGCCTGGGTATCAATGTAGGGAAGCTGATTTCCAGCAGTGTCTATCTTCCAGTAATAGGGGTTTCGCTCAAAATACTTATTCCCAAAACCGTCTATTTTCTTCATCGCCCAGTAATCAAGAGTGGGAAGATTAGCATCCATCTGTCCTTGGCCAATAGTATTATGAAAATTAAAACACATCCACCAATAATCGTAGCCTTCCTTTTTCGCTATCTCATTTGCCTCTGGATTGTACTTTATATGATATCTCTTAAGGTAATGTTTAGGAACAAAGGGCTCAAAACCAACAGCTAACCTGCTAATTATGGGTGGATAGGGTGCGGCAAATCGAAAGTGAACCGTGGAATTATCTATCTTCTCAACCTTTACCAACTCTCCTCCGGGAGACCAGGCCTTTGGCTTAACCGGGGTAAGCTCATCGTTTAGGATGATATCCTCATACCAAAAGAGAAAGTCATCAGCAGTAAAAGGAGCACCGTCACTCCACTTCATTCCTTTTCTCAGGTACACAGTTAAGGTCTTGTAATCCTTTGAGAAATCCCATTTCTTGGCTATATTTGGAATTACCGTCCTTAAATCCGGGGATAATCTAAATGTGGTCTGGCGTCGCGCAGTTTCAAGGTCATTCCCTGAAGTCGTAGGCTCTGTAGCCGCTCCTCTCAATGTTCCTCCATACTTTCCGATTTCCTCAAGGGGCTCCACCACCATAGGCTCCTCAGGTAGTCTTTCCTCTAATGGAGGAAGCTCACCTGCGGCAACCTTTGCCTTAAGAGAAGGAGCCTCGTTGAACGCCTCTATACTCTTTCCAGTAAGTTTTTCATACTCAGCTAAGGTGGGATACGTCTTTTGAGCTAATCCCGGGATTACTCCCATTAAACACAAAGCTCCAATTAACAAAGCCATCATTAATTTTTTAGTCATTTACTAACCTCCATCAATTTCTTCTTGAAAAGCCCTCAAAAGGGTAACCATTCAGCACCCAGCAGATGCGCTGTTATAAGTGTTATTAATGATATCCTCCATGAAAAGTCGATGGTGAGTTATGCCGCTATAAATATTAGGCCTCAAACCACCTCCAACATCGATCTCCTTTATCTGTCCCTCCCTTTAGGGTCCCGCCCGATTCCTCGAACGGAACCCTCTTTGACAGAACTTATCTACTTCTTAAAGAACCATTGACATCCACCAGAAAACCTGAAGAAACCGTATCCAGCTCCCCAAAATCCTTCCTCAGGGACATTTTGTAGATCACTCTTCACTATGATAGGCCAGGGTGCCAGGCCAACTGTGCCGATTTTGTAAAGATTCTTGACATTTCTAGTGACTAGTTCTCTCCCTATCTCTCTATAGTCCTCCGTTCCAGGAACTGTAGTCCGCCATTCTTCAATTAAGGCAAAAAGCCTCTTCATTTCTTCTGGAGGCTCTTCACCAGATTTTCCTTTTGTGTCATACCAATTTCGCCAGAGTAATCCAACGTGAGGATTTGCAGGACCTGACCAAGGAGGGAAAAATCTACGGGGATCTCTATACATAGCTGCCTCTCCTGTCCAATCAAGGTGCCAAACAAATGTATCCCGCTCATTTGCTCGTCCTCGCTCTTGATAGAGTTCT
>DAOVGK010000044.1 GCA_030672445.1 Candidatus Aerophobota bacterium | reverse complement strand
TTTCTCGGTTATCTTTTGAGAAAGCCTGGCGTTAAGGAGACTATAGCTCTTTAATTTCTGGGTGTTTTCTCTATTGGTGTATTGCTCACTTACCTTCTCTGCCTCTATACGGATGCCTAATCCAAAATCTGTCTCATATCCCAGGCTCAAGCCCATTTTGTATTCAGGTGTATATATTAGGTAATTTCCTTTATACTCCTCACCCTTATCTTTAGCCTGTTGATAGAGATAATTTAGTCCGACAGATAGCCTCGAGGTGAGCTGGAGTCTAAGCTCCGATTCTATACCCTGATTATGAGCTTTGTCTACATTGGTAACCTGCCAGTGCCAGGGCGAAATCTCCACCCAGCTAATTAACCCATCAGTTTTTCTATCAAACCAACTTGCCCTGGCTAGCAGAGGTAGATTAAATTTATGCTCCAATCCTAACTCATAGGCTCTAGATTTTTCTGGTTTAAGATCTTCATTTCCAAAAAAACCCATTCCCCCACCCCAATCCTCATGCCAGTAAAGGTCATTCACTGTAGGGGGCCTGAAAGCCTGACCGTAGGAAGCACGAAGGCGGGTATTTTCTCCTAAGAAATAAAGCAGACTAACTCGAGGGTTGCATTGGGAAGCGTAGGCGGATGGGTTGTCGTACCTTAGTCCCGGGACGAGGGTTAAGTGGGGAGAAAGATTCATCTCATCCTGAAGGTAGAGAGAAACTGTATCTAACTTCCGGGGGCCACCAATTCTGGAAGTTCCATCAATGGTGGTGACTTTGACCCGATCCTGTTTTAGCTCCAAACCTACCGTGGGGAAATGTCTTCCCCAGGGGAGGCTATACTGTATTTGCATACCACTGGCAAGATTTTCTGTTGTATCTTTCATCGTACCACCCCAGGCGTCAGGGTTTTGGTAACATATTTCGTATTGTTCGATAAAAGTTTTAGCAAGGAGGCGAGATCCTCCTTTTAGATCTTTACTGTAGGAGAGGTCCAGCCAGTTCCTTTTGTCCTCTTCTTGGGCACTTGGAGTGGGATAAGTGGTGGAGCCAGGAACCCCGGTGTCTCGATGAGAGTAACCAGCCAATAAAGAGAACCCCGATGAATCATCGACTTCGTAAGTGAATTTAGTTGTAGCATGTGTCTCCTTGCAGCTACTATTCTCTCTATCTCCGGCTGAATCTCCCAGATTAGCTGTAAGAAAGTATCCGGTCTTATCTAGCTTTCCGCCATGGGTAAGGGTATATTCGCTGGTTTCATAGGTGCCAGAGGAAGCTCCGATCTGGGTCTGCCTCTTTTTGGGAACAGGTTTGGTAATGATGTTGATAACGCCACTCAGGGCGTTAGCTCCGTAGAGAGAAGAAAAGGGACCTCTAACTATCTCGATCCTTTCGATGTTTTGTACCGGAAGAAAACCAAGATCTACAGTTCCGGAAGCAGCGGGGTTCAATCCTCGTCCATCCATTAAAACTAAGACTTGATCTGCTGCAGAGCCGCGAATATGTGCTGTAGTCAGCGAACCCGGACTCCCGTAGCCGGTCACTCTCATCTCTGCAACGTTCTCTAATGCCTCAGCCACCGTGGAAGCACCGGTTTGTTCGATCTCTTTTTTAGTGATGACCGTGATACTCACCGGAACATCCTTTAATAGATGGGGACTGCGAGTAGCGGTAATCACTATTTTTTCTAGCTCTAAGACGCTTTCTTCTTTATTTTCCTCAGCCTCTGCCCAACTAGACGCGACAAGCACTAAACCAAAGGTTACCATAAGTAGTCTTCTAAATAAAGACATAGCTTTCTCCTTCCCTCTTATTCTCTGTATCTGACGGTGAAAATCTACATGTCTCATCCTACTGAGAGTACTCCTCAGTTATTCAAAAAGCTACTTCCTATAAAAAACCCCCAGCCTTCTCGATAAAGAAAGCTGGGGTTCTATTATTCAACAAAAACCCTGCCATCTTTTACGCGAAGAAGGCGGGTACACGCATATAGGCAGGTCTTCTGGCTCCCGGTGATCCTCGATTTTGAGTTTTTCTACTCTCCGCGCCTTCCCATCTCACTGGCTCATCAAAATTACTATGTTAAGAGACAGTGGCATAGTGCGGATTTCGCTACCGGTTACAGCGGCGCAACCACGAGGGTTTCTCACCCTCTTCCCTTTTAAGCCCACATAAAGCACCTATATACTTTAACCAGAACAGTAAAGAGCAGATACCTTATAATACTATATCAAAATTTTTTGTCAAATTGAACGTTCCAAATTTTTTATTTTCCTTTTTTCAGGCAAAGGAGCAAGAGTAAAGCAGCAACGAGGGCCAGAATGGCTGCGTAGGTCATATGAGCTCATTTCCCATTGAGTTCTCACGCAGCATCTTTGTTCAAAAAAATGGAGTAATCCTTGGCAGTTCATCATTACAACTATTTTGGTTTCAATTGCTTGAGGAAGAATAAATCTTGCATCCTGAGTCAGGTTTTCTACCTTTTTTCTTTTCCTTTAAAGGTCCTTCTATAGCCTAGGTTTAAAATGAGGACAGGAAGTAAATATTTCCACCTTCTTCCTCTGGATAAACCGGTCAATCTCTTAAAAATAGAGGAAAGACGATAAATCCTCTGATAGGCCCAGTCAAACCCTTGTTTTAGCTCCTGTGGAGTCATTAATTTTGGTTGAAAGACCACATGGGCCAGGTCATAATTTGACCAATTTCTATCTGTAATTCTATCTTCTTTTTCTAATTTTTCATACAATCTTGTCCCCGGCAAAGGAGTGAGAATGCTGAATTGAATAGCATCTAACTTCATCTTTTCTATGAATTTAACTGTCTTTTTAAAGATACTTTTATCATCGTGATCAAAGCCAAAGATAAAGGCTCCTTCAATTGATATCCCAAACTGGTGGATTTTTTTAATTGCCTTCTCGTAAAAGCTTATCTTATTCTGAGACTTATTAGCCTCTCCCAAGGAAGCTTCAGAAATTGATTCAAAACCAATGAATAACCCTTTACATCCACTGGCTGCCGCTAGCTGTAGAACATCTTCATGCCGGGCTATGTTGATAGAAGATTGCCCTATCCATAAAAGCTTATAGGGTATCAAAGCCTTAAAGAGCTTCCTGGCATAGGCAGTATTTCCTACAATGTTATCATCGAGGAATCCCAGAAAGCGCGTTTTTAGGGGTTTACCTACCATACCTTTGATTTCTTCTATGACTTTTTTTACGGGACGGAAGCGATATTTTTTGCCAAAAAATTTAGAGACCGAACAGAAACTACAATCAAAGGGACAACCCCTGGTCAATTGCAAAAAACGACTAAGAAGATAGCCTTTATCCTTAATAAGCTCTCTTCTGGGAATAGGTATCTTCAACGGGTCCGGCCTCTGGGAGTTCCGGTAGAACTTAGCCAGTGCTTGCTTTCCTCCCCTTTTAAAATCCTCAATTAGCTTCTCCCATAGCCCTTCTGCCTCCCCTATTACTACTGCATCTGCATGTTGAGCTGTTTCTTGGGGCAATACTGTGGCATGTATTCCCCCAAAGACCACTGGAACTCCTCTTTCTCTAAATGTATCCGCTATTTCGTAAGCACGGGGACTGGAGGCGGTCATAGTAGTTACCCCTACCAGGTCGACCTCCTTATCAAAATCTATCTCTTCTACATTCTCATCAGTTATCTCCACTTCTATATCCTTAGGAGTCAAGGCAGATATAATAAGAAGATTATGGGGAGGAACTTTAAAGATTCTACCTCTGCCCATTCTCTTAATTTTTGTTTCCTTTTTCCAGGTGGGTGAAATCAACAGTATTTTCATATTTCCTCTTCCTTTTTTGAGTGATTTTCCATTTTATCCCTGTCTTTTTAAAGCATAGCTAACTTCATCATCTCACCTCAACTCCCCTTCGCGATGGGCAGAAATGTAATCCATACAGTATTCATCCAATCCAAGGACTGCTCGAACTAACAGTAAAGTATTCATCATCTCACGTTCACAGGGATCAATAATTACCCCATCACATCCGGCTGCCATAAGCATAGCCAGAAAAACTTTATTCAGGTTATTTTCTAAATTTAATCACTGTTTCCAAATATTTATGAGCTATATCAATATAACTGGGGACTTCTTTAGCAATTAAACGAATATGCTCAGGGGTAGTTCCGCAACATCCTCCAATCATACTGACTCCTGCTCTTATCAAGTCAGGAATAAACCTTACCATCTCGTCTGGAGTTTCCCGATAAACAGTTTTCCCTTCTTCCAGTTGAGGAGCTCCTGCATTTGGTTTTATCCACAAAGGCAGGATAGTAGCGGGACGTATAATATAGGCTATTTCTACCATGTTTTCTATTCCGGAGCCACAATTTGCTCCTACTATGTCTGCTCCCGCTTTTTCTAATTCAACCACCGCTTTTCCTGGAGTTATGCCCATCACTGTAGCATATCCTCTTTCTCCTTTTTCAAAAGTCATTGATACCGCTACCGGAAAATCAGAATTCTCTCTAACAGCTTTTAGAGCGCACTTAGCCTCATTAAGATCTGTCATTGTCTCAACAATTACTCCATCAGTACCTCCTTCAACAAAAGCCTTAACTTGCTCTGAAAAACAAGAAATCATCTCATCCTCTGTAGCTATGCCTAAAGGCTTCAGAAATTCACCAGTAGGGCCAATAGAGGCAAATACTAAGGAATCTTCCGCCATCTCCTTAGATAACTCCACACCTTTTCTATTTATCTCTCTTACTTTCGATGAAACACCGGCTTTTTTCAATTTAAAGTAATTGCCTCCAAATGTATTGGTCAATATAATATTAGCTCCAGCTTCTCCATAAGCCCTGGCAATTGCCCGGATATCATCAGGGCGGTTTAGATTCCACAGCTCTGGACACTCACCAGGCACAAGTCCTCGCTTTATCATTTCTGTTCCCCAAGCTCCATCTAACACTAAAATTCCCTTGGAAAACAACCTTTTTTTCCAGTCTCTTGTCATCTTTTTCCTTTTCATCTGATTTTCTTCTAATAAGCCTTCAATGTCAAGGTATATTTTTCAGAACCTTCTCCAAATTCTATCTAAAATTTTAAGCTTTGTCACGTAAAAAGTCACTTTCCACTTTGCCATCTTCTCAATCCTTCTTTAATTCAGAATTTCGGGAAAAACTATATGAAATTTTGGGGAGTATCCAGCCGAGATGTTCTTGACAACTAACTTTTGCAGGAAATTCATCCTCATAAATTTTTGGAATATCTTGGAATCCATAATATTTGCATTAACAACGGTCTAGGCAAGGAACAGAAAGATCAATTTCAAAATCACAGACTTCACATTTAAAGTAGCCGCAACCTTTAGGTTGCGCTGTTTTACGCAGGCTAAAGCCTGCGGCTATCTACTAATTTTTTCGTGCGAAAGTTGGTTGACAAATTTTTCTCGATAGAGCATACTGAAAACGATTTGAAAATTAGGTTACGTATAAGATGAGCAGATGAAGGGAATTGGGTGAAAATCCCAAGCAGTGGCGCTGCTGTAATGGGAAACGAAACCTCACAAACCACTGGAACATAAAGTTCTGGGAAGGGAGGGAGTAGGCTGTCCCTAAGCCAGAAGACCTATTTGCTTTTCTAGCCATTCTTTCTTTGCGCATCACAAAGGAAGTGGTTTTTTTATGAAATTTAGATGAGGAGGAAAATCTTTCCACAAAATGGCTAAACTTATCTTTATTACTGGAGGAGCCAGGAGCGGGAAAAGCAGATTTGCCATAAATCTGGCTAAACAGTTGGCTAGCCAGGTGACCTTTGTAGCCACAGCTATCCCAAAGGATGAGGAAATACGAGAGCGTATCCGGCAGCACCAAAAGGATCGTCCTGCCCATTGGAGATTGGTGGAGGAAGGAAAGAACCTCTCTCTCGTTCTCTCCCAGCTTGATGCTTTCTGTGAGCTGGTGGTAATAGACTGCTTGAGTTTTCTCATCTCTAACCTTCTTTTGGATAATACCGAGGAAGACAATATTATCAAAGAGGTGAGGGAGATAGCTGGCAAAGCCCTTCATCTTCGGCCTACTTTCATTGTGGTCTCCAATGAGGTAGGTTACGGAGTGGTGCCTGCTACCAGATTGGGCAGGAGCTTCAGAGATGTCTGTGGTCGAGCTAATCAAATAATGGCTGAGCAAGCTCAGGAAGTCTATCTCATGATATCAGGAATTCCCCTGAGGATAAAGAGGAATCTATCAGAAGATAAACCAAGGAGAGTTTTGTGAGAAAAATCACCGAGATTATAAAAAGAATAAGACCCATTGATCCCAGAATCCTCAAGGAGACCCAGCGTCGACTGGATAGTCTCACTAAGCCTAAGGGAAGTCTGGGTAGATTAGAGGAATTAGCCAAAACAGTAGTGGCCATTACCGGCAGAGAAAACCCCACCCTGGATAGAAAAGTTATCTTTACCACGGTGGGAGATCATGGTGTGGCCAGGCAAGGAGTAAGTGCTTTTCCTCAGGAGGTCACCCTTCAGATGGTTTATAACTTTCTTCAAGGAGGGGCAGCCATAAATGTTCTAGCCAGAGGAGTGGGAGTAAAAGTTCTGGTTATAGACATGGGAGTAGCTCACGAGATAAAATGCAGCAACGGACTCATTAATAAAAAAGTTGCCTTTGGAACACAGGATATGACGAAGGGTTCAGCCATGAGCCGAAAACAGGCTTTTCAGTCGATCGGAGGAGGAATAGAAATTTTTGAGGAGGAAGTAGCTACCAGTGGCGTGGATATAGCCGGTACCGGAGATATGGGCATTGCTAATACTACCTCTAGCAGCGCTATTGTAGCCTGCATAACCGGGTGCGGAGTTCGAGACGTTACTGGCAGAGGAACCGGGATAGATGATGAGAGACTTAAGAGAAAGATAGAGGTCATCGAGAAGGCTCTTAAGATCAATCAGCCCGATCCTCACGATCCGCTCGATATTTTGAGTAAGGTGGGAGGATTTGAGATCGGAGGATTGGTGGGTTGTATTCTAGCGGCTGCCGCCCACAGAGTCCCCATAGTCATTGATGGCTTCATCTCTACCGCTAGCGCTCTCATAGCTTGTGAGCTTTGTCCTCCTCTAAAGGATTACCTCATTGCCGCACACAGATCCCAGGAGAAAGGACATCAAATCGCTCTTAATCATCTGGGTAAGATTCCTCTGCTGGACTTGAATATGAGACTGGGCGAGGGAACAGGGGCAGTCCTGGGTATGAAATTGGTGGAACTGGGAGTCAAAATTCTTAATGAGATGGCTACCTTTGAAGAGGCCCGCGTATCCCGGGGAAGAAGTCCCGAGATATCCTTGAGGAAATTAAATTGAAAAGCCTTCTAGCAGCCTTTCGTTTCTTAACCATCATTCCTCTCAGAGTAAAAGTAGAAGAAAGTGAGGAGGCCCTGGCCCCCTCTATGACTTTTTTCCCCTTAGTGGGACTGGCTATTGGGGGATTTCTCTTTTTAGTGCATGAAATTAGCTCTATTCTCTTCTCACCTCTTATAGCCAATGCGCTGGTGCTTCTAGGCTGGGTCTTTATCACCGGGGCCCTGCACCTGGATGGATTTGTGGATACCGTGGATGGACTGTGTGGAGGCAAAACTAAAGAGGAAAGACTAAAAATAATGAAAGACCCGTCCAGTGGAGCTAAGGGTACAGTTGGCCTGGTGAGCCTTCTGGGGCTGAAATTCCTCCTGCTTCTGGAGATAGAATTTCCCCTGAAGATGGGGACTCTTCTTCTTGCACCAGCGGTTGGCAGGTGGTCTATGGTTCTGGCAACTTATCTGGCCCCTTATGCCCGTATGGAAGGGCTGGCGAAAGCCTTTCTCATCCCCAAGGGAGGAGGAACCATTTTTTGGACAAGTTTAACCATAACTCTCTTGGGGATGGTTATATTCAAATCTCCCTTCCTCTATATTATGGGAGTATGTTTGGGGGTGACTTATCTCGCAACGCTCTATTTTAAGAGCCGAATTGGAGGAATTACCGGTGATACTCTGGGAGCCCTCAATGAAATTATTGAACTGACTGCTCTTTTTTCCATCTATTGTTTGAGCAAAGCTCGAGCTTTCCCGGGCTGAAGGATGCACTCTGTGCTTCCTCTAATAGCTGGCAAGAGGCATTCCGATGCAAGTCTTAATCGATGAGATAAGAAAAAAACTTAAATGTGCCGTGCATGAGAGTAGGGCCGAGGGACTTCTACTTTCCGGTGGCCTGGATTCAAGTATCCT
>DAOVGK010000049.1 GCA_030672445.1 Candidatus Aerophobota bacterium | reverse complement strand
GGGTTGACACCCGTCAAAATTGGTATAATATTATATGTATCTCTCGAGAGGAGTTAAGATGGTGACAACTATAAAAAGGAATTCTCCCTTTACTCTGTCATACCAGCTCCGGCAAATCCTGGAGGATAAGATTTCAAGCGGTAAATATAAACCGGGTGATCTATTCCCTACAGAAAGAGAAATAGCCGAGCAATTCGGAGTCAGTCGAATAACGGTGAGGGAGGCGATTGGGCATCTGGTTTATCAAGGGATATTGAGACGGGAACAGGGACGAGGTACATTCGTTAGCCAACCCAAAGTTTATGAGAAGGTTAACAAACTAATTAGTTACACTCAGGACATGCTTAATCGAGGGCTAAAACCAAGTTCTAAAGTCCTGGAGATTAAACTGGAACGACCGACCTGGGAGATAATGAACTCTTTGAGATTGAGTGAGTCAGACAGGGTCATTAAACTGGCAAGACTTAGGTTGGCAGATGAAGAGCCTATGACTATTCAGACTGCCTATCTTCCAGACAATCTTTGCCATGAAATTTATGAAAAACAACTGGACTGGACAAGCCAGTCGCTAAATCTAGCCTTGAGAGATTTGGGTTTCGAAGTGGTGGCTGCGGTTCAGCGGATTTCAGCCGACGTAGCCGATAGCGTAGAAGCCGAGCTCTTGCAAATTCCTGCAGGATCCCCTTTGTTGGTAGGCGAGCAGGTTTCATACTTGGCTGACAATCGCCCAATTGAAGCTCTAAAGTCTGTTTATCGGGGAGACCGCTACGATATTGTGGTTAATCTGAGTCGAGAGATGGGAAAGAGAGGATAAACAAAGGGGAGGGATTGCTTTTCCCAAAATTGGTATAACATAATACCATATCGAAGGACCTAGAAAGGAATAAGACAATAATAGTCGATTTGCATTGTCATCTTTTGAAGGAGGAAGGGTATCTAGAAAATCTGGTTAGGGAGGCACAGCGACTGGGAGTTAGTAAGATATGTCTCAACGGGCTTGGTTCTCTATATGATGAGCTGGGCAACGAGGAAGTAAAACAAGCGTTTCTCAAATATCCTCACCTTATAATTGGGTTTGGTTACCTAAGATTGGGGAAAGATTCAGTAGAAAAGATCGATGAGCTTTACCAGGAGGGATTTCGGGGCCTGAAAGTGATCAATCCCACCAAAAATTATGATGATAAGGAGTTTTACCCCTATTATGCACAAGCCGAAAAACATGAGGTGCCTATTCTCTTTCATACTGGAATGGTTAAGCGGACGGGTAAAGATAAATTTTATGATATTTCTTCTGAGAGGATGCGTCCCATTTATCTGGATACCATTGCCCGAGCCTTCCCTGGACTTACCTTAATTGGCGCTCATCTTGGTGGTCCCTGGTTTAGAGAAGCGGCGGATGTACTCAGGTTTAATCCTAATGTTTATTTTGACATCACCGGCTCAATTCCTGGCTGGGTAAGAAAAACTCCCGAGTTCTTTCGAAATTACTTCTGGTGGGAGGGTGCCTGGGACAAAATTGTTTTTGGCTCCGACGTCCATTTTAGTCAGATTAAAAAGGTAGTAGCTAATTACCGACAAGTACTGGAAGCTGTAAAGGTAGACAAAGACACTCAAAATAAGATATTTGGTGAGACAGCCATGCGAATATTAAATATGAAAGTAACTATTCACCGCAGAGGTCGCAGAGATGAATCAAAAAGAAAAACTTAATAAAATTTAAGCATTCAGTGGTCAGCTATCAGCGTTCAGTAAGTTGCTGATTGCTGAAGACTTTAGTAAAGAGGAAAAAAGTGAGGGTGATCATCGTCAAGGATTATGAGGAGATGAGCAGGAAGGCGGCCAAGATTGTCTCAAATAGGCTTCACCGAAAGTCTGATCTGGTTTTAGGTCTGGCCACCGGCAGTACTTCGGTGGGAACTTACAAGGAGCTTATCAAGGCTCACAAAGAAAAAGGGCTTGACTTTTCCAAGGTGAGAACCTTTAATCTGGACGAGTACTGTGGACTTTCCCCGGATCATCCCCAGAGTTACCACTATTTTATGTGGTATAATCTTTTCAATCACATCAACATCAAACCGGAGAATATCTATATCCCTAGAGGTGAGGTGGAAAACGCAGAGGCTTTCTGCAACTGGTATGAGGAGAAGATAAAAGAAGAGGGAGGAATTGACCTGCAGGTTCTGGGAATAGGAAGAGATGGGCATATTGGATTTAATGAGCCGGGTTCTTCCTTAGGCTCAAGGACAAGGATAAAGACCTTGACCGAGGAAACCGTAGAGGATAACTCTCGCTTCTTTGAAAGAAAAGAGGATGTTCCTCGCTACGCTATTACCATGGGGCTGGGTACCATTTTTGAGGCCAGGGAATGTCTTCTTCTGGCAAGTGGAGCTAATAAAGCTGAGGCTGTTCAAAGATGTATAGAAGGGCCGGTGAGTGCTGAGATTACCGCCTCTTTACTTCAGCTTCGCCCCAAGGTAATTATTATCGTAGATGAGGAAGCAGCTAAAAATTTAAAGCGGAAAGACTACTATAGGTATGCCGAAAGGATGGCTGAAAAACTGGAGGTTAGGTAAACCCCGTTAGAAAAGATCCTGTAAGACCTTCGGTCTCTTACGGGGCTCGACCTCACAGTTGGGGCCTTCTAACGGGGTAAAGATAAGATCCAATTTAGAAATGCAATAAGGAGAATAATGGATATAATAAACCTGTTCAAAAAGAAAGCCAGGAAAAGCCCTCAAAGAATCGTTCTTCCCGAAGGAGAGGAGGAGAGAATCGTAAAAGCGGCAAGGATAGTTAGTGAGGAAGGAATAGCCCATCCTCTTCTTCTGGGAAATAGTAAGAAAATTAAGGAAAAGATTGACCATTTAGGGATAGGTTTGGCTAACTTAAGAATAATTGACCCTCTCAACTTTCCTAAGATATCCGAGTACGTCTCTTTCTATTGTAGGATGAGGAAAGATCATTCTGTCTCTGAAAAGATGGCCAGGTTAATTCTAAAAAAGAGCCTTAATTTGGGAGCCTTGATGGTCAAATTGGGAGAGGCAGATGGTCTGGTAGCCGGGGCAATTAATCTTACGGCCAGCGTAATAAAATCGGGAATTCTCATGATAGGATTGAGAAAAGGTATCTCCATTCCATCCAGCTTTTTTATTATGAGGATACCGGGCGTTTCTTTGGGCGAAGAAGGACTTTTAATCTTTGCCGATGCTGCTATCAATCCTGATCCTAATCCTTCCCATTTGGCAGAAATAGCTATCTCTACCGCTAGAAGCACCGAGGCTTTATTGGGCTGGGAACCGAGGGTGGCTCTACTTTCCTTTTCTACCAAAAGGAGTGCCTCTCATCACTCAGTGGATAAGGTGATAGAGGCTACTCGGATCATTCAAAGAAAGGCTCCTCATCTCCTGGTTGACGGAGACCTTCAGGCTGATGCTGCCCTAATTCCAGAAATAGCTCAGAGCAAGGTTAAGGGCAGCAAGGTGGCGGGCAAAGCTAATGTTTTAATTTTTCCTAACCTAGATTCAGCTAATATTTCCTATAAATTAGTACAGCATTTGGCTCAAGGCCAGGCCTATGGTCCTATCCTACAAGGATTCAACCGGCCCATCAATGATTTATCTCGTGGGGCCAGCGTAGAGGATATAGTCACCGTAATTACTCTTACCGCAGTCCAGGCACAAGGAAACTGTCCTAAGTCCGATGTCCTAGGTCCTATGTCAAAACAAAGTCAAAATCAAAAAATCCAGTAGCTCATAGTCCAGGCGCAAGATAAAGAGAATCAAAGATGAATATCTTGGTCATAAATTGTGGAAGTTCCTCCATAAAGTACCAACTTTTTGAAATAAAGAAAAAAGAGCTTTTAGCTAAAGGTTTAATAGAGGAAATAGGTAAAATCAATTCCTTCCAAACTCATTGGATCGGAAAAAGAATCATCAAGAAAAAAGGAAAGATTACCCATTATCAACAGGGATTGGGAAGTATCCTTGATTTCTTGACCGAAAAAGATAATGGCTTAATTAAAGATACTTCAGAGATTTCCGCTGTGGGGCATCGAGTAGTGCACGGAGGAGAGAAGTACTTTGAGCCCATTTTGATCAATGATAAAGTGACGGAAACTATCCGATCCTATATTTTTCTAGCTCCTTTGCATAATTACCCTAATCTTATGGGGATAAAGGCAGCAAGGAGCTTACTTGCAGGAATACCTCAAGTGGCCGTCTTTGACACTGCTTTCCACCAGACTCTTCCCCCCAAAGCCTTTTTGTATGCTCTGCCTTACGAATACTATGAGAAATATAGAATCAGAAGATACGGATTCCATGGAACTTCCCACCGCTATGTTGCTTTTGAGGCAGCGAAAATTTTAAAGAAGCCATTGAAAGATCTAAGAATTATCACCTGTCATTTGGGCAACGGGTGCAGTATCGCTGCCATAGATAAGGGAAAATCTATAGATACTTCAATGGGGTTTACTCCCCTGGAGGGTCTAGTTATGGGAACTCGCTGCGGTGACATTGATGCGGCAGCAGTTTTGTTTTTGATGAGAAAAGAAAAGCTCGAAATCAATCAAATGGATAATATTCTTAATAAGCAAAGTGGGCTCCTAGGAGTCTCTGGTTTAAGCAATGACCTAAGAGAAATCCAAAGGGAAGCACAAAAAGGCAATGGAAGGGCAAAATTGGCCTTGGAAATATTTATTTACCGGGTTAAAAAATATATAGGGGCTTACAGCGCTATCTTGGGAGGATTGGATGTCTTGGTTTTCACTGCCGGTATCGGTGAGAACCAACCGCATGTCCGAAGTAGAATCTGTCAGGGATTGGGATTTTTAGGGATCTATTTGGATGAGAGGGAAAACAAGACCCCAAGTAAGGATGCCAGACTTATCAGTGCTGAAACCTCCCCAGGTAAGGTTCTAGTTATTCCTACCAATGAAGAAGCCATAATTGCCCACGAGACCTGGCAGGTAGTGCGTAGATTGGGTGTCGGACTTTCTTGATTTTGACTTTGTTTTCCCCTTAGGTACTCGGTTTTTTGATTTTGGTCTGCTTTTTTGACTTAGGACTTCGGACATAGGACAATGTTTTTGGACATCGGACTTAGGACCTAGGACAGTTTTTATATGAGGAGGTCTAAAATATGAGGATCTGCATATTTGAAGATGAGGGATACGAGAACCTTTACCCCTTATCTTTGACTCGACCGGTTTTTAAGTTAAGATGTGGGCAGATTACTTTAAGAGAGAGAATCTTGAGGAGTTTTCCTGGAGAGAAAATCTCTTACTTTATGCGAGACTATCTTGTCCCCATTTTTCAAAAAAATAAACCAGGAGTTTCCGTTAATGAGACGGATGTTTTGAAGAATAAGGATACCCTCTTTATTAACGGACGTTGGCTATTGGGCGAGGGAGAGTTAAGCCAGGATGGTCAAGAAGAGGCGGGAGTTCGCGGAAAGGATATTCTCTATTTGCGGGTCCGAGCAAAGAGCATGAAGGACTGTTTTTCTTCAGATTTTACAGAACTTTTCACCTCTCTCAAGCAAAGATTAAAGAAAAGGCAAATAAAAGCTAACCTGATTACCTATCCCTGGCATCTCATAGAAAACAACTCTCGGGTTCTGCGAGAAGACTTTGATTTTAAAAACAACAAAGGTATCCAGGGAGAATTTTCCTC
>DAOVGK010000082.1 GCA_030672445.1 Candidatus Aerophobota bacterium | reverse complement strand
CCAGTTTAAATGACAAAAGTATGATTATTATACCAGGATACCGTAATCAATTAAGTAATAATCTAAGTTTTAATTTTGACACAGCAGTTTGTTTTGGCAAAGATAGCACTCTCTTTGGTCCAGGATTATCAGAAGGGATTCAAAAAACCCCAAAGGCCATAATTGAGGCTGGCTTTACCTATACTTTTTAGCCTGACTTCCGCATTCCTGAAAAAAGAATAGAACTATCTAGTGGAAGGAGGGGGTAGATCTTGGCGTTTTACCACCCAAGGACCCTTTAGAAGGAATAGATGTTGATATAAGAGTTACAAGGATTCTCAATTGTTTCAAGAAATCTTAACTAAACTTGCCCTGGCTCTTGATGAGTAAACTATACCCTATATGATTATTGGCGGGCGGGCAGTACTTCTTTATGGAGAGCCAAGACTAACCCGGGACATTGAGAGTTGAAGAAAACTATCTATATATTCTCCGGTAGGGAAGGCTAATTTTATAGGCTATGTTTTTGTAATTGCCGGGCCAGCCAACTTCGTTTTATTCCGATGGCTTCCTCTGGACAGAGCTCATGGCAAGTGAAGCACTGAATGCATTTATCATAGTTGAAGAGAGGGAAAGGATCCAGCCTAATTGCTCCTCCAGGACATTTTTCCTCACACAAGCCACATTGACTGCACCTAGATTGATCAACTTCGGGATAGACCCTGAAGATTCTTATTCCCAAGGGAGTAAGTAGTCTGCGCAAAGATCGGTGGGCCAAATTACTATAGGCGGAAGGCTTCTTAAAATCAACTCTTCTCACCTTTTTTAACTCCTCCCCAACTATCTTTATTTCCTCCAGAGCTTGAGGACCCAACCCTCGCTCCATTGCGTCAACGGAGGTTAGGATCTCTTGGGGTTTGAAACCAGTCATCTGAGAGGCTACTACATCTAGACTTACGCAGTCAGGGGAGGCAAGAACTGTCCCCAGATGAATAGGGTCCCCCACAGAAGGACCCTCCCCTTCCATGGCTACCACTGCATCCATTATAGCTAATTCGGGTTTGCATACAGAATAAATATCCACCACTGCCTGAGAAAACTCCTCCACTTTGCTGAGTCTATGAGCCTCGAAGCGGTCAGCGGAAGGTACACAGCCAAAAAAGTTCTTTACCGCTCCCGTAAGAAGAGTTAGCTCATGGGTCTTTAATTTGGGAAGGGAAACTACTACATCTGCCTCCAGGATGGGTCTGGCAAGATTAATTTCTTCAAGTTTCTTAGCATAAGGGATCTTAACCTTTTTATATCCCTCAAGGGAGAAATTTACTATTTCGCCGCCCTCTTTTTCTACCACTTCCCTGATGCCGCAAATATCGAAGGCCCCTCTTCTTCTTTCCAATCCCATACCACCGGTAGAGGCTGCCTCCCCCACCCAGGCCGTAGCTCCCATCTCTTTGACCAATCTTACCACGGCTCCTACTAGAGAGGGATGAGTGGTGACAGCCCTCTCGGGAGGTCTGGCTGAAAGAAGGTTTATCTTGAGAAGAACAGTTTCACCTGGTTTAATAATCTGTCCTATCCCACCCATAAGCTCAATAGCCTTTTTTACTGCTTTATAAACCTTTTCCTGCTCATAATCCGAACATTTTACTATGGAGACAATGGACATTTAACTTACTCATGGAATCAAGGAATCATTTTTTAGGGTCTACCGCACTAGATGGTACCATAGCTAAGGAAAGATGTTCTGAGGTTTGCCTGATGCGCCTGGCAGGATTTGAACCTGCGACTTTCGGCTCCGGAGGCCGACGTTCTATCCACTGAACTACAGGCGCCAAAAAAACTCAAAGTTTGGTTATTAGGCTAGTCCCTCTATAATCTGGTTTAGAGCTGCTCCTGCTGGAACCATGGGAAAAACGTTTTCCTCCCGGGAGACTCTAAAGTCTAAAACTACTGGGCCGGCTATATTGAGAGACTTTTTTAAAGCTGGCTCTACTTCTTCCGGCTTTGTCACCCTGATTCCCTCAATTCCGTAAGCTTGTGCAACCTTCACGAAGTCGGGGTGGCCCTCTAGATTCACGTGGGAGTAGCGAGATTGATAAAATAGCTGCTGCCATTGTCTAACCATCCCCAGATATCCATTATTCAAAATAGCGATTTTCACCGGAACTTTGTAATTGACCGCTGTTGCTAGCTCTTGTATATTCATCTGAAAACTTCCATCGCCAGCAATGTCGAAAACAATCTTTCCCGGACGGCCAATCTGTGCCCCAATGCAAGCAGGAAAACCATACCCCATAGTCCCTAATCCTCCCGAGGAAATAAAAGTCCGGGGCTTGGTATACTGATAATACTGAGCCGCCCACATCTGATTCTGGCCTACCTCAGTAGCAATGATAGCTTCTCCTTTAGTCACTTTGTATATCATTTCCACTACGTACTGGGGTTTCAAATCTCCACCCATTTCATATTTTAAGGGATACTTTTTTTTCCACTCCCGAATCTTTCCAAGCCAACTTTCTCTTTTCTTTCTCTTTTGGAGAGCCCTGAGTAGCTGAGAAAGAATATCCTTGGCATCACCCACAATAGGAATATCAACTCTCACATTCTTACTTATAGCGGTGGGATCAATATCTATGTGGATTATCTTAGCGTGTGAGGCAAATTCTGATATCTTGCCAGTTATTCGGTCGTCAAACCTCGCTCCAACAGCGATAAGTAGATCCGTGTCACTAACTGCATAATTGGCATAACGGGTTCCATGCATTCCCAGCATCTTTAAGGAAAGAGGATCGTCTTCCGGAAAAGAGCCTAATCCCATCAGGGTAGTGGTCACCGGAATATTGGTGTGACGAGCAAATTCGACCAATCGGGACGATGCTCCTGAACTGATCACTCCGCCTCCAGCATAAATAACAGGTTTCTCGGACTCCTCTATAGCTTCGGCAGCCCGTTTAATCTGTTTGGGGTTACCCTTATAGTTAGGATTATAGCTTCTAATCTCAACTTCTTCAGGATAAGGAACTGAAGTCTCTCCGGTTAGTACATTCTTGGGAAGATCTACTAATACTGGTCCCGGCCTACCAGTCTTAGCGATGCAAAAGGCTTCTTTTAAAACCCGGGGTAGCTCGTTCACATTCTTCACCAGATAGTTATGTTTAGTTATAGAATAAGTTATTCCCGTTATATTTGCCTCCTGAAAGGCATCGTTTCCAATCATAGAGGTAGGAACCTGGCCAGTAAGAACAACTAGAGGGATGGAATCCATACAGGCAGTAGCAATTCCGGTAACCAGGTTTGTCGCTCCTGGCCCGGAGGTAGCAATACATACTCCTACCCCACCGGTAGCTCGGGCGTATCCATCCGCAGCATGGGCAGCTGCTTGTTCATGGCGAGTTAAGATATGTTTGATTTTCGGCGTATCGTAAAGGACATCATAGAGAGGAATCACCGCTCCGCCTGGAAATCCAAATATGGTTTTTACTCCCTCCTTTAATAAAGCCTCAACTACTACCTGAGCTCCGCTTCTCTTCACCCCAAAATCTCCTTAACTTTATTATCTTCTTCCACAACAATACTTATATTTTTTCCCACTACCGCAGGGACAGGGATCGTTGCGACCGATTTTTGTCTTGCCCCTTCGGAAAGGAACATGCCTTTCCTGACTAACAGGCATGCCTTCCTTTCCCTGATCAGCTCCCACTAGAGCTGGCTGAGGAACCTGAGGAGTTCCTACTAAAACTCTTTCCCGGGAAGGCTCCCGGGAAATTTCCACCTTGAATATGAACTCAGTCACATCTTCTTTGATGCGTTGCGTCAATTCCTCGAACATCTCAAAAGCTTCTCTCTTGTATTCAATTAAGGGATCACGTTGTCCATATCCCCGCAGTCCAATCCCTTCTTTGAGACCATCCATACTATAGAGATGATCCTTCCATTGGGAGTCTATAGTATGCAGGAGAATCATTCTTTCCAATGCCCGCATCAACTCATCTCCCAGTCTTTCTTCCTTCTTCTGATAAGCCTTTCTTACCTCCTGGGTTATCACTTTGATTAACCGCTTGCGGTCATAGATCTCCTTTAGACTATGATGGGGGAAAGTAATGGGAAAAACTTGCTCTAATCTTTTAATCAAGCCGCTTATGTCCCATTCTTCTGGTCTGATTTTTTCTTCAGCATATAAAGATACCAAAGTCTCAATGGTATCATCTATCATTTCCAGAATATCTTCCCTGAGATTTTTTTCCTCCAAGACACTCTGTCTTTCCTTGTAGATTACTTCCCTTTGCTTGTTCATTACATCATCGTATTCTAAAAGCTGCTTCCTTATCTCAAAGTTTCTTCTTTCAACTTGCTGCTGCGCTCTTTCCAGGGCGCGGGTCACCCAAGGATGCTCAATAGGCTGATCCTCAGGAATTTTTAATCTCTCCATGAGGGAGGCAATTCTCTCCGAGCCAAATATCCGCATTAACTCATCCTCTAGAGAAACATAGAACTGGCCAGTACCAGGAGATCCCTGTCTACCACTTCTTCCTCGAAGCTGATTATCAATTCTGCGAGACTCATGACGTTCGGTGCCGATGACAAACAATCCTCCTAACTCCTCAATTCCCTCCCCTAGTTTGATATCGGTTCCTCTTCCAGCCATATTGGTAGCTATGGTCAAGGCTCTTCTTTGCCCCGCTTGAGCCACAATTTGAGCCTCCTTCTCATGATACTTAGCATTAAGTACTGTATGAGGAATTCCTCTTTCTCTCAACATCTTACTCAAGAATTCAGATCTTTCTACCGATCTGGTCCCTACCAGAACAGGTCTTTCCTCTCGATAAAGCTTTTCTATTTCCCTTATTACAGCTTGAAACTTGGCCTGTTCTTTCTGGTAGATTCTATCAGAAAGCTCTTGTCTGATAGAGGGTTTATTAGTGGGAATTGTGACTACATCTAGATTGTAGATTTTCTTGAATTCATCTGC
This sequence comes from Candidatus Aerophobota bacterium, assembly GCA_030672445.1. Next base: position 6,038 of record DAOVGK010000082.1, on the reverse strand, counting down.
TTCCGTAGCTGCTGTTCCAGTCATTCCGGCCAGTTTATTATACATTCTAAAGTAATTCTGCAGAGTTATGGTTGCCAGAGTCTGATTCTCATTTCTTATCCTCACCCCTTCCTTTGCCTCTACCGCCTGATGTAGTCCATCGCTCCAACGTCTTCCTGGCATCAGTCTTCCGGTAAATTCGTCTATTATCAGCACCTCCCCGTCTTTGACCAAATAATCTCTATCTCGTTCATAAAGTTCATGGGCACGGATGGCTTGGTGAATATGAGTTGCCGGCTCGGTACCCCACTTGGGATTGATCTGATAGATATCCCTCACCCCCAATAGTTTCTCCACCTTGTCAATTCCCTTTTCGGTAAGAGCTATTGTGTGGTCCTTCTCATCTATTTCGTAATCGTAATCCTTTTCCTCCTTTTCCTCCGTTTCCCCTTTTTTCTCCTTCCCCCTTTTCAAACGAGGTATTATCTTGTCAATTTGGTAATAAAGCTCGGTGGACCTTTCTGCCGGGCCAGAGATGATAAGAGGAGTGCGAGCTTCATCAATTAAGATAGAATCAACCTCATCCACAATAGCATAGTTGAATCCTCTCTGAACCTGATCCTCTTTGGTAGGAGCCATGTTATCTCGAAGATAATCGAAGCCAAACTCATTATTGGTACCGCAAGTGATGTCACACTGGTAAGCCTCACGTCTATTTACACTGTCCATTTGATTCTGGATAACCCCTACCGAAAGACCCAGAAATTCATAAACTGGTCCCATCCAATCTCTATCCCTCCTGGCCAGGTAATCATTTACCGTAACTATGTGGACCCCCTTACCATCCAGGGCATTGAGATAAGCAGGTAAGGTAGCCACCAGAGTTTTACCCTCTCCATTGGCCATCTCGGCTATTCCTCCTCGATGAAGAACGATACCACCTACCAACTGAACATCGTAGTGTCGAAGGCCTATGGTTCTTCGGGCCGCTTCCCGAACTACGGCAAAAGCCTCGGGCAAAAGATCCTCGAAAAGGCGATCTAGCTCCTGTCTTCTCTTTTGAAGCCTTAATTTTGCTGCTTCTTTCTCAATTTCAGGAAGTCCAACAATCTCCTTCTCTAAACTGTCAATCTCGGTGACAATGGGGCGAAGTTTGCCTCTAAATTCGTCTGTCTTTCCCTGCAAAGCCTTATCCGGAAGCTTAGAGATCTTTTTTTCCAAACTGTTGATCTTATTAACCAAAGGTAGGAGTTTCTTAATGTTTCTTTCCTGGTGAGTGCCGAAAATTTTTGTTAAAAGATTACCCATCATCTCCCCCTTTTATATCCCTAATCGTAACTATTCAGCCTTATCATATTTCACCGCAGAGCACACCGAGAACGCTAAGAATCAGGGAAATTATTAACGACTCTCTGAATGCTTACTAATTTGATTCATCTCTGCGTACTCTGCGATCTTTGCGGTGAACAGTTATCCTTAATCAATAACTAGTAGTTCAAAGGAAAATTCTCCCCCACGAGAAAATCTGCCAAGATTTTCGTGGCTTATTATATCATGCTTACTCATATAGGCAAGCCAGATTAATTCCTTCTCTTTCCAAAAGTTTTCTTTTGATCTCTACTCCTGATGAATATCCTCCTATGCTTTTGTTCTCTCTAATCACCCTATGACAGGGGATAATGAGGGGAAAGGGATTGTGAGCCAAAGCTTGGCCTACAGCCCGATATCCTTTACTGCCTAACCTTTTCGCTATCCACTTGTAGGAACGAACCTCTCCATAGGGAATCTCTTGAGTAAATCTCCAAACTTTTTTTTGAAAGGGGGAATACCCCTCCAGCTTTAAAGAATAATTAGTAAAATCCACCCTTTCCCCTTGCCAGTAATTGATTAGGTCTTGCTTTAACCATTTCAGGAAGGAGGAAAATTCTGTTTCCCCATTCCCAGCTGCCCTGAGACTACTATATAGATCTTTCTGGCTGTAACAGATGGAAACCTTTACCAGCTTTCTTTTCTCCGATATGGCTCCTATCCAGTAGGGACTTACCTTTAACTTCAAAAAATCATGCATTTTGTGGTCTTAAAACCCTTTCAAGGTCCTGACATTAATGAAATTCGGGCGTTCTCAAGCATTCAAGAATTCTTCTGGCTGTTTTTTCCCCTATTCCGGGAATCTGTTTTAACTCTTCTAGGCTTTTGTTTTTTATTAGACTAACCGAGCTAAAATGGGTTAAAAGAGCCTTTTTTGTTTTTCCCCCCACCCCTGGTATATCATCCAGAGAGGAATGACTCATTTTCCTCTGGCGAATTTTTCTGTGGTAGGAATGAGCAAATCGATGAGCTTCATCCCTTATCTCCTGTAAGAGCCGTAAAGCATCTGAGTCATGAGGAATATCAAGAGGAAGAGATCTGGAGGGAAGATAAACCTCCTCAAATTCTTTGGCCAACCCTATTAGAGAGACATAACCCAGACCTAGCTCCTTAAGCGTTTTCAAAGAGGAAGACAATTGCCCCTTCCCTCCATCTATCAAAATAAGATGAGGAAGAGGATGTGATTCTCTTAATAATCTTTGATAACGTCGTTTTACCACCTCGGAGAGCATAGCAAAATCATCTATCCCCTTGACCGTCTTAATCTTGAATCTTCGATAGCCGGACTTTTCAGCTTTTCCCTCTCGAAAAACAACTACTGATCCGGTAGCTTCTTTTCCCTTTATATTAGAGATGTCGAATCCCTCAATAAGAGAAGGCCTTTTCTTTAGGCCTAAGTAGTTTTTCAACTGTAGAAGAGCCTCGTCTTTTTCTTTACTTTTCTCCTGTTGCAAAATGAGACGAGCATTTTTTGCCACCAACTGCATTAGCTTTACTTTCTTTCCTCTTTGGGGAACATTCAGCTTAACTTTGCCTCTTCGTCTTTCCGAAAGCCATCGGTTAATGGCAGCCTGATCGGTTATTTCATACTGAAGGAGTACCTCCCGCGGAATAAAGGAAACTTTGGCGTAGTATTGCTTGAGGAAAAAGGCCAATATATCTTTTCCTTCATCTTCCTCTCCTGTCTTGAGCAGAAAATGTTTCTTACCCACTACTTTCCCCTCCCGAATCTGAAAGACAACTATACAGGCCTCTTTATTATCATAAGCAACACCAATAAGGTCTCTATCCCCTCCAGGGAAAGAGGCCACCTTCTGAGTCTGACCAATCCTATGAATAGCTCTGATCAAATCTCTCAATTTTGCTGCCCTCTCAAATTTTTCATCCCCACTTGCCTCCTCCATCTCCTTTTCCAACTGAGAAAGTAAACTCTCATAATGTCCCTGAAGAAAGAGAGAAACTCCCCTGGCCAGGGAGCCATATTCTCGTGAACTAATTTTTTTCACGCAGGGACCGCTACATTCCTTTATGTGATAATTGAGGCAGGGTCTAGATCTTAACTTGAATTTTCCTTTGCATCTTCGCAGGGGGAAAAGACGGTGGATCAATCGCAAACTCTTTTTGGCTGCTTTAACATTGGTATAGGGACCAAAATAAAGAGAACCATCCTCTTTAGGGCTCCGAGTCAGAAAAACACGTGGAAAAGACTCATAAGTAGTAAGTTTAATGTAGGGATAGGATTTGTCGTCTCTGAGCTGGATGTTATACCGAGGGCGATGGTGTTTTATTAAATTAGACTCTAATAGAAAAGCCTCTGCCTCAGAATCGGTAATTACCCATTCCAAATCCTTGATTTGACCCACCAACGAGTGAATTCTGGGAGAAAAGCTAGTCTTTTGAAAATAAGAGTGTACTCTCTTTTTAAGAGAAAGAGCCTTGCCTACATATAAAACCTTTCCCTTTTCATCCTTTAAAAGGTACACCCCCGGCGAGTCTGGCAGGCGATTTAGTTTTTTCTCTAAAGTCAAAACATTCAAGGAGGACTCTTTTCCTTGAGAACCCTGGAACGAACAATTAGTAGTTTTTCTTTGAATATTACCCATTTTTATCGAGGAAAAATTTTAATCTTTCCATTGATTCATTTATTCTTCCAAAGTCGAATTCCAGGAACTCCAATTTCATCCTTTTTTCCAGTTCCTCAATCAATATGCCCTTGCCGGCAAAAACCCTCTTACCTATGTGAACCTCTCTGGAAGAACAACAGGGAGAGCGAGCAATGGTTACCAAAGGAAAAGTCTCTTTCCGATCAAATCTTTTTACTCCTTTTTTTATCTGGTTAGCTAGCTCACCACAGAATTTCTTAAAGCCGGGTATTTCCTCCCATTCATCTTTGGTTCTTTTCTTTCTTTTTCCCATGAATAAAAACTCTGGGCAGGGAAGCTGTTCCAGATGAATGAGGTAGTGGGAAAAAAGCCGCAGCAGCTCTTCCGTGACCGAGATAGTGATCGTCTCCTCGGCCCTGGTGGCCTGATTAAGAAGACAATGAGAAAGCAGAATTATGGGCTTATTAGGCATATGATCCATCAAGGAAGCTCAAAATCGTGTCTCCATATCTTCTCTGCTTAAACATCTTGATATTTTTTCGACTTAAGTTAACTTTTTCCCGGGGTGAGTGCTGCACTATAATCCAGCTTCTTTCTATATTTTCCCTTTCTATAATATTGAGAGTGCGATCCTGCAATCCCTGATAATAAGGAGGAGCAATAAAGATAAAGTCAAATCTTTCTTTTTCTAAAAGATGCGGCAGAAAGGTAAGAACATCTTTCTGCCAGATTTTTGATGGGGACGAAAAATTACAAGAGACAAGGTTTTCTCTTATTGTCTCGACTGAGACCTTATCCTTTTCTACAAAAACTGTGATTTCTGCTCCCCTGCTTAGGGCCTCGATCCCCACTGCACCTGATCCAGAATAAAGATCAAGAAAATGGCTTCTCTGGATCCTCTCACCTATAACATCGAAAAGGGACTTTCTTATTCGAGAAAGAAGAGGCCGAGTAGCTTTACCCTTGGGAGCCCTTATCGGCCTTCCCCTTGCCATTCCTCCGGTAATTCTCATTTTTTTCACCGCCAGCCACAGGGAGTCCTTAGAAATACCTCACAAAAGGAATTCACAAAAAGGCTTTTCACGGTATCCATTTGCATCTCGGAGGAAAGAATTTCAGCTAAAGAAGTCATGCCATTCTCATTAAGACCGCAGGGATTAATCAAAGAAAAATAGGAAAGATCAATATTTACATTTAGAGATAACCCGTGATAGGTAATCCATCTCTTTACCCCTATTCCAATACTGGCTATTTTCTTTTTTCCTACCCACACCCCGGTATACCCTGAAATAGATCTTCCCTCAATCCCCAGTTTATCCAAAGATCTTATGACTACTTTTTCTAAATTTCTTATATACTGGTGAATGTCCTTTTGGTCAAGACTGAGATCGAATATGGGATAGGCAACCAGTTGGCCTGGCCCGTGGAAAGTCACCCTTCCCCCTCTATTTACATGGAAAAGGGAAATTTTTTTCTGGTGAAGAAACTCCGGTGAGGCCAGAATGTCTTCCTCTTTTCCCTGTCGGCCCAGAGTAATCACGGGAAGATGTTCCACTAGAATTAAACTATCTTCTATTTGACCGCAAATTCTCCTTTCCACCAACCTCTCCTGGAAAATCCAGGATTGTTGATAATCTTTTAATCCTAAATCAAGTACACTTAATCTCTCCATTTTTCCACTAAAAACCCTCACCCATACCAAAATAGAATCTTTCTTCTTTCTCCCCTACTCCATAATTAAGGCGGATAAGCCCCAGGGGAGTTTTGAATCTTATCCCGAATCCCCAACCTATCTTAAAATCTTCCATTGACGAATCTTCACTCCATGCTTTTCCTGCATCTACAAATAAAGAGCCTAAGACCTCTTTGGTGAGGGGAATTCTTAGCTCTAAACTCGCTAGAGCCGCTTTATCTCCCCTGAATTCATTTTCTTCATAGCCCCGCAGGGTTTCCAGACCTCCCAGGTAAAACTGCTCGTAAAAGGGAAGATCCTCTCCCCATTTTCCTCCCAGACGATAGGCAAGTATGGGTGATTTCCAAAATTCGCCTCTCCTCAGATATCCTCGCCATTCCGCCTTATACTTGGTA
>DAOVGK010000024.1 GCA_030672445.1 Candidatus Aerophobota bacterium | reverse complement strand
GAAGCTGTCTCTTATGAGAAGAGACGCCATCTTACCAGAGTAGCCTCAGGTTATCTTACCCACCACCACATAAAAGAGGCTAAGTGTCGTTTCGATGTAGTGAGTGTGTTAATGAATGAGAATGGAATCAAAGAGATCCGGTTAATCAAGAATGCTTTCGAAGCAGTGTATTAAGAGGCTATTTGAACGGAGCAGGCGGAAGTCTAGCTGGTAAAGAATTACTGGCTAGAAAAGATCCTCCCACGGCGATTTTTGCCAGTACTGATCTAATGGCTATAGGGGCCATAAAGAAAATACAGGGAGATGGTTTAAGAGTTCCTGAGGATATTTCCATTATTGGATTTGATGATATTCCTACGGCCTCTTTGGTCACACCTGCTCTCACTACTATTGCTCAACCTAAATATGAGATGGGTGCGGAAGCAATGAACTTACTTATTAGAATGATAGAAAAGAAGGGTGCATTCAAAAGTAAGGTTGTTTTAGATACACAGTTAATAGTGCGGGAGTCAACGAAGCGGCTAATCTAAATGGAAAATAACTGTGATAAAAGGATTTGAGGCATTCAAGAAAGTTTGCTAACGATTAGTAGTGAAGTTATACCTTTGACAGAGGAAAAGCTAAATATAAGGCCAGAAGGAGGTGAGAAAGCAGGCAGGTCCTTAGCTGGGACAAAGGAAAGCTTTCCAAAAAGAGAAGTGTCGAAAGATTAGTTTCTCCTTTGGGAGCTTTCCACAGAAAAATGAACTAGGTCAAAAAGGAGGAATATCCTATGAAGAGAAGTCGTCTACTTGTGAGTTTTCTCGTGGGCCTTGTGGTTCTTCTGTCAAGCGGGGTGGCGTTCTCACAGCTTCCGCCGGGTATCCCGCGACATGAAACGCTGATGGTAGATCAAATTTTTAGATACACCGTCCCCAATAACTTCAACCTCTGGATGCCAGGAGCAGGATCTACACCCACGAGACAGGGACTTGTATTCGATACCCTGTGGTATATAGACCAACAGACGGGTAAGTGGATCAACGCTTTAGCCAAAGAGCCACCCATTTATAATAAGGATTTTACCAAAATGACTGTGAAACTGAGGAAAGGAATCTACTGGAGCGATGGAGTTGAGTTCACGGCGGACGATGTTGTTTTTACGGTTAAGAATTTAAAGAGTCATCCGGAGATGATGTGGGGCACCGAACTCGAGCTCTATGTTGAGGATGTTCATAAGGTCGACGATTATACAGTTGCTTTTGAATTGATGAAGCCTTACTCGAGGTTCCACAATCTCTTCACTGTCCGGTATAACGCTGTCTACATCATGCCAAAACATATCTGGGAGAAAGTAGAAAAGCCTATGGAATTTACCTTTTATCCTCCTGTCTCTTTAGGCTCCTATGTTGCGAAGGATTCAGATCCAGCAGGGTATTGGGAACTTTTTGAAAGGAGAGAGGACTGGGAGAGAACAAGCGTTGGAAAAGTTACTGGCATGCCACCAACACCAAAATATTTCCTGACTATTTTCTACGGTCCCAGTGAGAAGAAGGTTATGGCTATGTCAAAGCACGAGTTGGACTTGTTTATGAATGTCGATTATGAAGCTTTCCAGGTTCTCCTGAAGAAAGACCCCTATGCTCGTTCCTGGTACAAGGATTTTCCGTGGGCCTGGCCTGATGAACTTGATGGCAGACGGTTCAGCTTTAACCTTGAGAAATCCCCCTACTACAATATAAAAGATGTTAGGTGGGCTTTGGCACTGGCCTTGGATATAGTAGATCTACAAACAGAATACATAGGTGGAGTAACTAAAGTTACTCCGATTCCCCAGCCGGCAACTCCGTTCCACATGAAAAATTACCACAAGCCTCTGGAACCGTGGCTCAAGGAGTTCAAGATTGAGGTTGAAGATGGCGTCTATTTCAAGCCCTACGATGAGACTGTGCCATATCAGATTGCCGAGTGGGCTAAAAGACAAGGATACTCAGTACCCAGCGAACCAGAAGGTATGAAAGACATGTTTGGCATTGGATGGTGGAAGCACGCTCCCGAGATAGCGGAGAAGCTGCTCAAGAAGCATGGTTTTAAGAGGAATGCGAAAGGCAAATGGTTGCTTCCAGATGGTACTCCCTGGAAGTTCAAAATCCTGGCTGCACCCGATGAGGTAGACGTCTTTCGGCTTGCACTTGGCGCTGTTGACCAGTGGGGAAAGTTCGGGATAGAGGTAGAGGTTGAAACACTGGAAAGGGATCCTTATTATACCCGTAACAGTATTGGAGACTTCACTTGCACCTCCGCTTGGGGTGGTTGTTATACCGCTACGGCCGTACTCGATAAATGGCCGTTTATATACGGTTACCATTCCAAGTTTTATAGACCAACTGGAGAGCGAACGATTGAGACTTTTGTCAACAACGAGAGAATAAAGTCTGAAGAACTTGACCGACTCATAGATAAGATGGAAAAGTTTCCTCCCACCGATCCGAAAACTCCAGAGCTGGCGAAGGAATTTATGAAGTTGTGGGTCGAGAATATGTGGGAGATCTGTACCCTTGGCTTCAAAAAATTCGTCACCCAAGATGAGTACTACTGGACTCACTTTCCCACCGCTGATGATCAATACGGGCAACCCAACTACTGGTTCATGGGGGGTAAGTTCGTACTCCCGTACCTTAAGGCTACGGGAACAAAGTAGCCTTAAGAATCATCCCCCCTCCTCCCTGTGGGGAGGGGGGTTTTTCTGTAGGACAAAAAAATGAGCCTTTTAAAAAGATATATCGTGCCCAGGATAATGCAGTGGTTGATTGTTATTTTCGTGGGAGTAACTGTAACCTTCATAGTACCGAGGCTTACCCCAACGGATCCTGTTCAAACGACGCTCAATAGGGTAACAGCTTATGGGGCTATGAACCCAGAAGCGGTAGAGAAGCTAGAAGAGGTTTTGGCAGACCTTTATGGTTTAAGGGGAAGTATTTTCCAACAATATGTTAGGTTCTGGAAGCATCTCCTTAGAGGTGACCTTGGACCATCCCTTACCATGTTTCCCACGCCAGTTATAAAGGTCATAGCAATCTCATTACCTTGGACGGCCGGATTGTTGATAATTTCTACTATTATAGCGTGGATAATCGGTATTATTATCGGAACCTTGACAGGCTACTTCTCTGGGAGAAAATGGGCCCACGTTTTGGATACTATTATCATGTGTATCTATCCTATTCCTTATTACATAATGGCTTTGATTTTGGTGATTTTATTTGCTTATGTTTTCCCCATTTTCCCTCTAGTGGGTGGAGCCGGTATAGGCCTGAAGCTGTCTTTCAGTTGGACATTCATCGGCAGTGTTCTCAAACACGGCTTTCTTCCCGCTCTCTCTCTCATCATGATTACCGTAGGATACCGAGTCTTGAGCCAAAAGGCACTGACATCAACTGTTGTTGCAAGTGATTATGTCACCTATGCTGAGGCAGCGGCATTACCCCGAGGCAAAATACTGTTCCAATACGTGATGAGAAACAGCTTGCTTCCTCAGATTACCGACCTTGCCCTCAGCTTAGGCATTATTTTCAGCGGTGCTCTTATTACAGAGTATGTTTTCTCTTACCCTGGAATGGGTCAGGTGCTTTATACTGCTATACTTCAAGGAGATTTTAATCTCATCATAGGGATAACGGTGTTCTCTATTGTTGGGATTGCAACAGCCGCTTTGATAATCGATCTTCTCTATCCACTTTTTGATCCAAGAATTAGATACAGATGATTAAAGAAACATGCTCGTAATAGTAAAAGACCTTATCAAGTGCGACAAGAGGTTTTCCGTTGGGTTGTTTGTTATCTTAATCGTGATCTCACTGGTAATTCTTTCGTTTTTTTCTCCTTATGGCCCAACGGTAAGACGCGTTGTTTCAAGAAATCTTCTACCTTCCTTTGAACATCCTTTTGGAACAAATTCGCTTGGGCAGGATATTTTTTGGAAGTTGACATATGCTGTACGGAACTCTCTCATCCTTGGTGTCTTCTGTGCCCTCATTTCCAGGACAATAGCAGTGTCTAATGGTTTGTTATCCGGTTACATAGGAGGTACCCGTGACAGAATCCTGTCAACCATCACTGATAGTTTCGTTGTAATCCCTCGCCTTCCCATATTGATACTTCTCTCCTTTTTTTTAAAGGAGAAGATGAGCATTCTCACGCTGGCTATTACACTCGCAGTCCTTGATTGGGCGTGGCCCTCAAAACGATACAGAGCTCAGGTTCTCAGCCTGAGGGAAAGAGAATTTACTTACACAGCTGTCTTTTCAGGGATGAATACCTTTAAAGTTGTTTTTAAGGAGCACTTCCCGTTTCTTATACCGTATATGATGGCTGATTTTATAAGTGGATTTTTATGGGCGATAGGCATGGAAATTACTTTGTCTATCTTGGGACTTTCTGCTCTTGCAACACCGACGATTGGGACAATGATCTATTGGGCCAATTACCATCAAGCTATGCTCAGAGGGATATGGTGGTGGATTTCTCCACCGATAATTGCAGGAATCTTGACGGTCGTGGCATTCTACATGCTATCGGCCAGTATCAGCGAGTACCTTGATCCACGAACCAGGCTTCAGAGAATTAAGATGAGGGCATAAATCCTATGGCCATAATTAAGGCAGAAAAAGTAAGGGCTTACTATGTTACCAGTGTCTATGGAGTTAAATGGACCATTAGAGCAGTTGAAGATGTTTCTCTGGAGATTAACCAGAACGAGATTTTGGGAATCGCCGGGGAATCAGGGTGTGGCAAGACCACGCTCATAAAAGTGCTCTTTGGCATGATAAAGCCGCCTTTAACGGTCCTCGGCGGAAAGGTAATTTACAATTTTGGGGATGGAAGCACCGATATTTTGTCATTGCAAAACAACGAACGAAGAAAGATACGATGGAAAGAGGTCTCTTATATACCCCAAGGATCCATGAGTGTCCTCAATCCGGTGAGGAGAATAAAGAAGACATTCCAGGATTTTATAGGAACTCACCAGAAAATCGAGAAAAAAGAGGACTTTGAGATTCCTGTGAGGAATCATTTAAGAGATCTCGGTTTACCTTTGGAGGTTCTGGCCTCATATCCCCATCAACTTTCTGGGGGGATGAGGCAAAGAGTGACAATAGCTCTGGCCACGGTTCTCAAACCCGGGGTTATCTTCGCGGATGAACCTTCCACTGCTTTAGACGTGGTAGTACAAAGAGGTGTGATACAACTTCTTAAAAAAATTCAAAAAGAACAGAAAAACACTCTTGTATTAGTTACACATGATATGGCCGTCCATGCAAACATAGCTGATAGGGTCGCTATAATGTACGCTGGCAAAATCATTGAGGAAGCAAAGACCACTGATATATTCAAAAACTCTCTACACCCCTATACGAAATATCTTATAGGCTCTCTTCCCCGGATCGGTGACAAATCATATAGAGTAAGTGCTCCAGGAGCCCCCCCTCCTCTTGGTAATCCACCAGGGGGGTGTAGATTCCACCCACGATGTCCACATGTTCATGAAGTGTGCAAAGAGGAAGTTCCTCTCTTGGTGGATGTTGGAGGTGGACATAAAGTAGCATGCTTCTGTCTATCAGACGAGAGAGAGTATGAGCAATAACGATACATTGCTGGCTGTTAAGGATCTCACGAAGATTTTTACCATAGGTGGTGGGTTTTCGAGAAGTAAGCTAGTGGCGGTGAATAAAGCGCACTTTGAGATAGAATCTGCTCATCCGGAGATATTCACATTAGCCGGGGAAAGTGGCAGTGGGAAAACGACTCTTGCCAGGATAATACTTGGCCTTATTGAACCAACCTATGGGAGTATATTGTACAAAAGCAAGGATGTCACGAAGATAAAAAGCAAAAAAGAGCGGATATGGTTTATGAAGGAAGTTCAACCAATATTCCAGAATCCCTTTGAGACTTTCAATCCCCTGAAAAAAGTTGATACATATCTTTATGAGACGGCCGTTAATTACGGTATGGCTCACAATGGGAAAGGTGCCAATCAAATCCTGGAAAAGTCTTTGAATGCGGTTGGGTTTTCTTTAGAGGAAATTCGAGGAAGATACCCCAATGAACTCTCAGGTGGCCAACTCCAAAGGGTATCTGTAGCACGGGCACTGACGACGGGTCCTTCTCTCCTCATCGCAGATGAGCCGGTTTCAATGGTTGATACTTCACTGAGAATGTCTATCGTCAATCTCTTCAAAAAGCTCAAAGAGCAGTTCGATGTTACTGTGGTATACATAACTCACGACCTCGCCACTGCTTATTACATCAGTGATCGCATAGCCATAATGCTCAGGGGTATCATCGTAGAAATGGGCCCTGTGGAAAAGGTCTTGGTTGAGCCTCTACATCCTTACACCCAGATTCTTAAACAATCTGTTCCGGAGCCCGATCCGAATAGAAAGTGGAAAGGGGAAATAGAACTCTCAACGCTTGAGGTGAAGGAGTTCGCTCGATCCGGATGTAAATTCGCAGGAAGGTGCCCTTGCGTTATGGATATCTGCAGAAAGCAGGACCCAGAAGATATATTGGTAGATGGAAGAGTAGTAAAATGCTATTTGTACAAGAAAAAATGAGGAGTCTACACGGCTCGTTTCTGCAAGTTGAGTGATTGGTTTCAAAAGTTTTTGGACGTTAGGTCCAATATTTTTTTATTTTAGCTATCTGTTTCGCGTTTCTCGACGTCCATACCGGTATGAATTTAAAAGAAGAGGGTAGTTTACTAAATAAAAGGCAAAAGGGAGAGTAAAATGAGCTTGCAAGGGGAGAAAGGTGAAAAAATGGTGGGGCGACCTACAGATCTGCTTTGTGAGTATACCTTGGACCCAGTGGGAATTGACGCAGCCTCGCCGCGGTTTTCTTGGGTGCTTAATCACTCCGAACGTGGACAGCTTCAGTCAGCCTACCACGTGCTTGTTGCGTGCAGGGGGGAATATTTAGACACCGATAGCGGTGATGTGTGGGACAGCGGTAAAGTAACCTCAGGACAGTCAGTAAATGTTCTCTATGGTGGCACTCCTCTAGAAAGTAGAAAAACTTATTACTGGAAGGTACGTGTGTGGGATAAAGATGGAAAGGTAAGTCCGTGGAGTAAGACAGCTACATTTGAGATGGGCCTTTTGAAGCCCGATGACTGGAAAGGAAAATGGATTAAGGGAGGAAATCTCCTCCGTAAGGAGTTTACTGTTGGCAAAGATATTGAGCGGGCACGGGCATACATATGTGGATTGGGTTACTACGAGCTGCGAATTAATGGAGAAAAAGTTAGCGATCATGTTCTTGATCCAGGCTGGACTGATTACGACAAAAGATCACTGTATGTTACCTATGATGTAACTAACCAGCTCAAAGGGGGTGAAAATGCAGTAGGTGTTATGCTCGGTAATGGACGGTATAGCCCGCCAGATGAGATAGTTAATAGGAGTCCAATGCCACTAAAAAAGTACGGTGATTCACCGGTGCTGATAGTACAACTACATCTAGATTTCACCGATGGCTCCTGTATGCGGATTGTAACTGATGAGACGTGGAAGACTGCCCAAGGTCCGATTGTCAGGGATGATATCTATGGTGGAGAAACCTATGATGCTCGACTTGAAAAGCCAGGCTGGGATATGCCCTCCTATGATGACTCCAGGTGGGACGTTGCAAAGACAGCAGATGCTCCAGGAGGGAAACTTGTTTCCCAGGCGAGCTTTCCCTCAATTAAGGTAGTAAAGACAATGCAACCTGTAGAAATTACCAATCCAAAACCGAACATGTACATCTATGATTTTGGACAAAATTTTACCGGCTGGGTCAGACTGCGTGTGCGTGGACTAAGAGGTTCTCAGGTACAACTGAGGTATGCTGAATTATTGGATGAGAACAGGGTGATTAACACCGTACCCAATCGCGGAGCAAAGGCAGCCGATACCTACATCCTGAAAGGAGAAGGAGAAGAGTTATACGAGCCACGCTTTACCTACCACGGTTTTCGTTATGTTGAAGTAACCGGTTTTCCTGGTACGCCGATGTTGGACAGTTTAGAAGGACGGGTAGTCTACTCAGCGGTCGAGCCTGTTGGGGCCTTTGTGTGCTCTCATCCCTTGGTCAACCGCATTCACCAGAATGTGCTCTGGGGACAGTTGAGTAATCTCATGAGTGTTCCCACGGACTGTCCCCAACGCGATGAGCGCATGGGGTGGATGGGAGATGCACAGCTTACGGCGGAAGAGGCAATGTATAATTTTGATACGGCCGGTTTTTTTACGAAATGGATGGGAGATATCGAGGACGCACAACAAGAAGACGGCAGTGTGCCAGATGTTGTTCCACCCTATTGGAGTCTTTATCCTGCTGATCCCGCCTGGGGCACAGCTTGTGTGGTTATTCCCTGGTATCTGTATCTCTATTATGAGGATAAACAGATTTTAGAGCAAAACTATTCTGTTATCAAAAAGTGGGTTGATTTTCTCGGTACCCAAGCAACCGATTACATAGTTACCTACGGTAAATGTGGAGACTGGTGTCCTCCCCGGCACGTTCGTCCAGTGGATACTGCGCTAAGACTGACCTCAACTTGGTATTACTGTCATGATGTGGTGCTGTTGTCTAAAATTGCCCGTATTTCGGGCAAGCACGAGGATGCAGAAAAGTACGCTCAGCTCTCCGATAAGATCAAAGAGGCCTTCAACAGGGAATTTCTGCAGGAGGATCGCTATTGTGGTGAAAAATATGCTGATCTGCGTAAGAGAGCTGAACTTCTGGTACCTGCGGGGACTCCTGCAGTTAAGAAAGACGAGATGATTAAGAGAATTCTTCCATTGTTTGCCCCCAGCAGCCAAACCTCCAATGTGCTTCCTCTATTCTTGGATATGGTCCCTGAAGATAAGAAAGCAGATGTGTTAAAAAATTTAGTGGATGATATCATAGTAACACAGAGTACCCATCTTAACACAGGGATTGTGGGCACCAGGTATATATTTGATACCTTAACAAAATTTGGATACACAGATCTTGCCTATAAACTTGCAACACAGACCACCTATCCCAGTTGGGGATATATGATCCAAGAAGGTGCAACTACTCTTTGGGAGCGGTGGGAGTACCTTGCAGATGCTGGTATGAACTCGCACAATCATATAATGTTTGGCACCGTGGATGCCTGGTTCTACAAGGTGCTGGCCGGCATTGGTCTTGATTCTGCTGGCCCTGGTTTCCAGCGCATCATCATCAAACCCTACCCCGTTGGCGATCTCAAATATGCCAGTGCCTCGGTTAAGACCATTAGAGGCATAGTATCCTCAAGTTGGGCCAGACACGATAGGTCGCTGGTTTTAAATGTCACTTTGCCCTTTAATAGCGAAGCAAAGGTACATATTCCAAAGATAGGGTTGGAAAAAGTTATAGTTAAAGAGGGCGAAAAGACCATTTGGGAAAATGGCTCATATGTAGGAGGTATTGCAGGAATCACCGGAGGGAGAGAGGATGAGGATTATGTGACGTTTGAGGTTGGGTCTGGATCCTATTCCTTTAAGGTGAGTGGACTAACTTCGAATGAGACCATTGCTTAGACGATCTAGAATTAGGTTGGCAAAAGTCTTTTGGAGGATGTAACTCTATGAGTTATTAATGAGTTGATAATTTTATAAAGCACCATCAATTCGCCATCTCAAAAGACAAATCTTTAAATATTCGGCCAGAGTTGAAACTTGCTCAAGTTTGAGGCATCTTTTTGTTCTTTTCCTTGTTAGATGTTAATCTGAGCGAAAAATTTTTGAAGCATCTGTTAATTTTCCGTTAAATAATAATTTAATTAACCAAAGATTTAAAAGGAGGTTATTAGCAGATACCAAGCAATAATATAAAGGAGAAAGAAAATGAAGGATGCAGAACTAAGAAAGTCAGTTCTACAGGCCTATGAAGAAGGGGAGGGAATTTTTAGA
The DNA here is from genome assembly GCA_030672445.1 of Candidatus Aerophobota bacterium. Next base: position 6,269 of record DAOVGK010000024.1, on the reverse strand, counting down.
TTAGCTCCAACCTGGGTCCCTAGATCCTTTCTTATGCCTGGCGGGAGAATTAAGTTAGCCCCACAGGATCTTTATATTCTTGGCGCTGATCGGGGAGGAATTGATGAAAGATGGCTTTCTTCTGTAACACGCGCTGATAATCCAGGAGCTCCTGAGGATGAAGGTTTAAGTTATATTGTGTTAAATAACAGAAAAGTGATGACCTTGAGAGATGCTATTCAAATAGAAGGAAAGCTCATCTTAGGAAAGGAGACTATGGGAAAATACGGAGGGTGGAAAATATTAACAAAATTTTTTGATAATTTGGGTCCAATTCCTCATCATCTTCACCAGGACAATGAACATGCCTCCCTGGTGGGTCGAGAAGGAAAACCCGAAGCATACTATTTTCCACCGCAACTTAACTTTATTGAGAATAGATCTCCTTACACCTATTTTGGTTTAGAGCCCGGTACCACAAAAAAGGATATTAAGAGGTGCCTAGAGCGTTGGAATGAGGGTGACAACGGGATACTAAATTATGCAAGAGCCTACAGGATTCAACCAGGAACGGGTTGGTTTATTCCACCAGGTATTTTGCATGCTCCGGGTTCTTTGGTTACTTATGAAGTCCAGTGGGCATCGGATGTGTTTGCTATGTTTCAATCCATGGTTGAAGGTAGGCCGGTGCCATGGGATCTCCTGGTAAAAGATGTTCCACCTGAGAAACACCAAGATCTTGATTTTATTATTGATACAATTGATTGGCCGGCAAATGTTGATGAGCGCTTTAAAGAGAACCATTATCTGGAACCGCTACCTGTAACTAAAACTGAAAGCGGAGGTTATCAAGAAAGATGGATTGTTTATGGGACAAAGGATTTATTTAGTGCAAAAGAACTGACCTTATCCTCAGCCAAGAGTGTGACCGTAAAAGATAATGGGGCCTATGGATTAGTTGTAATACAGGGTCACGGAAGCGTTGGCAAGCTACCGGTAGAATCTACTACCATGATTAGATACAGGGATTTGACCTATGATGAGTTGTTTGTTTCGCGTGAAGCGGCAAGAAATGGGGTAACCATTACAAATAATGGCCATGAGAACTTAGTAGTTTTAAAGCATTTTGGCCCCGGGACAAATCCAGATACACCACTAATCAGGAAATAAGTTTTCAATCAGGGATTTTACCTTATTTGGTTTTCCATTTTTTATAAAGACCTTGGATACTCGAGGCTTATCAACCATGCAGATGATTTCATAATTAATGGTTCCGGTTTTTTCGGCGATCTCTTCCACGGATATCTTTTCTCCTTCCTGCTTACCCCAGAGAACAACCTCATCACCAACTTGTGCTCCAGGGATGTTGGTCACATCTATCATGCATAGATCCATGCAAATTCTTCCCATTATGGTAGCTCGAAGTCCTCTAACCAGGACTTCTCCTTTGCCAGAAAGAAGCCTGGGATAGCCATCTGCATATCCTACTGGTAAAGTGGCCACCAGGGTCTCTTTGGTTGTGGTATATGCTCTTCCATAGCCTATGCTTTCACCGGCAGAAACTTTCTTTATGAAAATAATCTTTGTCTTAAATTTTGCTACAGGTTTAAATTTAATGGTCCTTTTAGTGCTGGGTGAAGGAAGCAGCCCGTAGATAGTTATCCCTGGTCTTACCAGGTCCAGATAGGTATAAGGTAGATCAAGAATGGCCGCACTATTTGCCATGTGCTTGAGGGGAGCGGGTATGCCTTCTTTTTCTAATTTATCCACTACTTTTTTGTATCGAGCAAACTGCAGCTCGGTATAGCTCTTATCTTCCTCAGCGGCGGCAAAATGGGTATAGAGGCCTTCGATCTCTATGTTATTCATTTTTTTTATTTTTTTAATAAAATCTAAGACCTCCTCGGCCTCGATTCCTAATCGCCTCATACCTGTGTCAATCTTTATGTGAACTCTGGCAATTTTTTTATATTTTACTGCAGCCTGAGATAATGCCTTGATGGTCTGAAGATCGCAGATAGTAGGAACAAGATCATAAAAAAGCAGGCAGTCTACCTGATCTTTCGGAGTGAGCCCCAGGAGCAGAATGGGAGCTTTAATTCCTGCCTTGCGTAATATTATTCCTTCCTCCAATGCCCCAACTCCCAGCCAGGTAGCACCATTTTCTAAGGCTACGCGTGATATTTCGATGGCATCATGTCCATAAGCATTGGCCTTGACCACCGCCATAATTTCAGAGTTTTTTCCCATGGTTCTTCTTATAGTTTTTAGGTTGTGAGTAACGGCGTCGAGATCGACCTCCAACCACACCCGTCCTAAATTATGCACTGGTAGATTCTTTCCTTTTCTTTATTGTGTCGCTCTTTTTATAGCTAATTCTATCATTTTTCTGAGTAGCTTTGGGAATGAGTAACCAGCCGCAAGGGCCGCTTTGGGGAGAAGACTTGTCTCCGTCATTCCTGGATTAGTATTAGCCTCTAAAACATAAAGATTTCTATTCTTTTCAATTAACACATCAATCCTGGCTACAATATCTAAATTCAAAGCTTTGAAAGCCCGAAGTGCCAGTAACTGAGCTTTCTCATAAATCTTTTTGGGAAGTCTGGCCGGGACAATATATTGTGTCTCTCCCTCGGTATATTTTGATCTAAAATCATAAACTCCCTTTTTGGGTACTATTTCCACAACTGGTAGGGGTTCTAAGTCAGATCCAAGTCCCAAAATTCCCACCGTTACCTCTGTTGCTCTCAAATATTTTTCCACAAGCAAGCATCTCCCGTAATTCATAGATTCTTTGATGGCGGATTTTAGGTTCATTTTTTCTTTGACCACCTTTAAACCCACGCTCGAACCTTGCCGAGCTGGCTTCAAAACCAGCGGGAGACTAAATTCTTCCTTCAGTTTTTTTACGAACTTATCTAAGTATCCTTCCCTGGTAATTTCGTCCTGAGAAATCACCTTCCAGGGTGGGGTTGGAATGCCCTCACTTTTAAATATTTTTTTTGCTATTACTTTATTTAAAGCTAAAGCACTACCTAACACATCCGGAGAGGTAAACGGTATTCCCATTAGTTTACACACGGCCTGAATTGTTCCATCTTCTCCCCATCCTCCGTGTAAGGCAAGGACAGCTACATCAATTTCCTCCCTTTCGATTTTTTTTACCACCGCCCGATCGACATCGATCTTTACCACATCTAGCCCTTCCTCTTTTAAAGCATTGTATATCGCCTGCCCACTTTTCAAAGAAATTTTACGCTCTTCCGATTCTCCTCCGCACAAGATTCCTATTTTTATGCCGGCCAATATCATCTGCGTTCTCCTTTTGTGTTTGTCTCTCGGGCTCTAAGAAAATTTAAACCTCCCCAGAAAGATGGTGGGGTCATGGCCCAAATTGAGATTACTTTCCCTTTTCCAATATTCTTAAATCTATGGGGAATACGGCTCTCAAAATAGATACTATCACCCTCTTTTAGATAGTATCTTTTTTTTCCTAATCTGACTTCTAACTCACCCTTGATGACATATCCACATTCCTCCCCACTGTGCGCTATCAGTTCATTTTCGTCGTTTTCGTTTTCTTCTGGCTTAATCTCTACCAATAAGAATTCAATTTTCTTGTTTGGGTCCGGTGAAAGTAGTTGATAAATAACATGAGAACTTGAAAATATGGTGGTCTTCTTTCTTTGTTTTTTTCTCATCACCGGCCAGGGCTTAGGAGTAGCTTCAGCGAAAAAAGATACAATGGGTACTTTCAAAGCACTTGAAATTTTTGCTAGGCTATTAAGGGAGGGGCTAATGAGATCTCTTTCTACCTGACTGATAAGGCTGCTGGTTAGATTGGTCTTTTCAGACAATTCCTTGATACTCATATTCCTTGCCCCCCGGAACTCTCTTATAACCTTTCCGATTTTCATCTTATTTAATCACCTCTTAGCATTCGTTTTTTAAGGCCTAGGAATTTAAAAATTATCCAAGGGCGAACGAACCTGCTCATTTATAATCCAGTAGCCGCAGGCTTTAGCCTGCGCAAATAATCGCAACCTAAAGGTTGCGGCTACCTCGCCCCATTTTCTCGAAAATTAATTTTTGATTAATAATTTAATATATAATAAAATAACCTGGGAAAATGTCAAGTCTGGTTGGCTGATTGTCTGCTAAGGAACAAATAGAAACTGGGCAAAGGCCGGCAGGACTTGACTCTGGTATGGCAAATTAAGTGGGAGATAAAATAAAATTTTTCAAGCTTGAAAGATAGGCCTTAAGGGGGCCTCAAGGGGGCCCTCATTCCCATCATTCCCATCTTAAAGCGGGCCATCACCACCAGTTGGGCGGGAGCATCCTTCATATTGGAAACTATCTGGTATTGGGTGACGGCCTCAGCAAATCTATCCTCTGCTTCGTAGATATTGCCTAAAAGAAAACGAGAAAGGGGATTTTTTGGGTCTATCTCCAATGCCTCTTTCACATCGATGGCTGCTTTGTCTAGTTTTCCTCCTTGAAAGTAGACCATTCCCCGAGCATTATAAAAATCTATTTTATGGGAATATAGACTCTCACCCTTCTTGAAGTAATGAGCAGCTTTTTCTATAGCCTTTTTATCTTCATAGAGAACCCCGAGCATGAGGTAAGTAGAACCGTCTTCAGGATTAAGTTTCAAGGATTCCTTATAGGCCTGGATGGCTTCATCTATTCTTCCTTCCCGATAGAGCTGACTTCCTTCTTCTTGATAAATTGTAGCTGGATGGGGTTTGGGAAGGACCTTCACCATGACAACATAAGTAGCTACCAGGATACCAGCAGCGATTCCCCCTCTCACAGCCCACCTTCTAATGCGTAAAGATTTTCTCTTTCTTATTAACTCATCCAGATACCACCACCAATGAGAACGGGGAATTTTTCTTTCTTCCCGGTAAGGTAGAGGAGAAATAGAGTCAGTTAAACTCCTGAATATAGGCTTTGCCTTATCTTTTATGATCTGATCAAGACTATCAAGTCTTGATTTCTCTACCGAAAGATCGGTTCCTCTTTTCTCTAACCTACTAGAAAGTATTTCAATCTCGTCCCTTAAAATTAGAATTTTCAGGATATCTTTAGAAAACTCATCAATATTAAGAAGATACTTTTTGTACTGCTCAACCATCTCTCTTAGCTCAGCCAAGGTCATCTTTTTGTTGCTCATACCGTTTTCTTTAGTCTTTTGCTCATCGTGCCTTAGACAGCCTTTTTCCGAAATCCCTGGCTTCTGACAAGTTCTTGATACTCTGAAAAGCAATGACAATCGAGCCTTTTTCCTCCAATAATTTCATAATTCTCTTCAGGGCTTTACTTACGCCAAGTAGTTTGGGGATGACGAAAACAGCTATTTTTTTACCCTCCAGGCCGGAACATTTCTTAAGATAGGAGGCAAGTGGTTCAGAAAATTTACCTCCCCAGAAGCCAAGAACAGGGCTACCCACATAGACAAGATCATAGAGAAATAGACTCTCTATCCGGGCCGATTTTTCTGCCTTCACCTGCTGTACTTCATGTCCCATAGCTTGAATACTTGAGCCCATGGCCTGGACAATGGCTTCCATACTTTTTGATTCATCTGAATATATTATGATCACTCTCAAGATTACTCCTCCATTCTCACACAGATTCTAAAAATTTTTTTATTTGAAGTTTAATTAATTAACTCTCAATCATATTTTTTCTTTTAATATTTCTCTTTTTTGATAGCATTGCTCTTTAAAGACTGCAATTTCAGCATCCAGATTTGCACTTGGTGAATCACCAAAAAAAGCATGAACGATTGGAAAAACTAAGTCAGGTTCCTTTTTTCTTAATTCTTTTGCCATTGCCTCTATTTTTGCTGTTGCAGCACCTTCTTGCATACAAGTGAAAGGACCTATGTGAAATATTCCTGAGATATAAGCATTGTCCTGCAGCTTAAGTAAATCATGCATAAGATAATAGGCAACTGCCGAGTTTATGGGAGATTCTCCTTCGATATCTCTATGATATTCATTTTCTCTTTCCAAGCTTTCGATCATCTTTATTGGCTCGGGAAGAATATGTCGGCCATAAAGAAGTTTGCGGAATGGATGAGATATTCTTTTTCCTACATGTTTTATATATAGTTCTTTAACAGATAATTCGGTAAATTTTTTTGCTTCTTTTAAAGTCTTGCTTAAATCCTCTTTTACTTTTCTATTCAAATCTTCAATTTTACTTGAATTATCTCGGTTTATATATTCTAATGAATTTAGATATAGATTTTTTAGTCCCAGAATTGTGCTTCTCTT
>DAOVGK010000083.1 GCA_030672445.1 Candidatus Aerophobota bacterium | reverse complement strand
AATTTTATCCAGACTTTAAAACCTGAAAGCGGTTTAACCTCTTTTATGCGATGCATTTTCAATCCTCCTTTCATCATGCCTTCAGTTCAAAACCTCAAAAGGTAACTGAGAACAATCATTTGGTTCACTAATAAAGTCCGTCTCCTTTTCAACAAATCACTCCGGAATTTACATGGCTATTTTCTCAAGCGTCTCCTCAAAATCAGGAAAAGACGTAGCTATACATCCTGAGTCTAGAACCTCTGTCTTTCCCCGACCACACAAACCGGCCACAGCCAAGGCCATGGCCATTCGATGATCGCCATAACTCTGGCACTGAGCACCCTCTAATTTTCCTACGCCCTTAACTACCATTCCGTCCCTTTTTTCTTCAATGCGGGCACCCATCCTGGTTAGCTCGATCTTTATGGCTCTAATTCGATCGGTCTCCTTAACCCTTAGTTCCCGAGCGCCTTTAATAACTGTTTCTCCTTTAGCAAAACAGGCCACCACAGCCAGGATAGGGATCTCATCAATGAGGCGGGGAATCGCTTCTCCCTGGACGACAGCTCCTTTTAAACTACCTCCTCTTACCTCTATATCGCCTACCTCCTCTTCACAGACTTTTCTCAAATTGAGAATCTCAATATCTGCTCCCATCCGGAGAAGAACATTGATGAAACCACGCCGGGTGGGATTCAATCCCACCTCTAAAATCTTTAATTTTGAACCTTTTAAGATTGCTGCTGCCCCCATAAAAAAAGAAGCGGCAGAAAGATCACCTGGTACCCAAATATTGGCCCCGGAAAAAGAATTATTCCCTTCAACACTCACTCTCAAATCATTAACTTCTATTTTTGCTCCCAGGAATTTGAGCATTCGCTCGGTGTGATCCCGGGATCGATAGGGCTCAGTTACTGAAGTTCTACCCTTAGCATAGAGCCCTGCTAAAAGCAGACAAGACTTCACCTGGGCTGAGGGTATAGGAGAGGAATGGTCCATTGCTTGGAGCCCGCCCCCTAAGATGGTCAAAGGAGGAAACTCACCATTTTTTCGACCAAAGACTCTGGCTCCCATTCTCCTTAACGGCTCGACCACTCTCTGCATAGGTCTTTTCCTTAAATACCGATCTCCCGAGAGGACGGAATAGAATTTCTGACCAGCCAGGAGTCCAGCTAAAAGTCGCATAGTAGTCCCTGAATTACCGCAGTCCAGAATATTGGCTGGTTCTTTTAGCCCATTTAATCCTTGCCCGTAAACGACTAAACTATCCTCTTCGGCCTTCATCTCAACTCCCATCATTTTCAGGGCATTGAGGGTAGCCAGACAGTCTTTCCCCTTCTGCAAGCCCCTCACAACTGATTTTCCTCTGGCAATAGAAGTGAAAATGAGGGCTCGATGGGTGATGGACTTATCTCCGGGCGGGTGGAATTCTCCCTTTAGATACCTTGCCGAACTCACCGAAAGACTGGGCTCAGACACTATCCCTTCCTTCCTAAAGCTCTGGCCACAGATTTTACTTCCTTCATGAGCTTTCGAAAATCATGGGGGCGGATAGATTGAAAACCATCAGACAATGCTTCTTCCGGCCTGGAATGAACCTCAATTATTAATCCATCACTCCCCGCAGCAATGGCTGCCCTGGACATGGGACCAATTAGGGCTCTGTTCCCGGTAGCATGACTGGGATCAACAATCACCGGAAGATGGCTTAATTGTTTGATCAAGGAAACTGCCGAAAGGTCCAGAGTATAACGAGTACTATCTTCAAAGGTTCTTATCCCTCTCTCACAAAGGATGACATTATAATTTCCGCTCGATAAAATATATTCTGCCGACATTAAGAATTCTTTTACCGTAGAGGACATTCCCCGTTTAAGCAAAACCGGCTTTTTACCTCTTCCTACTTCTTTTAAAAGATCGAAATTCTGCATATTGCGGGCCCCCACCTGGATAATATGAGCGTATCTAGCCACTAATTCTACCTGTCTTACATCTCGTGCTTCGGTGACCACGGGAAGATGGGTAACCTCACTCGCCTCGGCTAGATATTTTAGGCCCTCTTCACCCAGGCCCTGGAAAGAATAGGGAGAAGTACGAGGCTTAAAGGCACCTCCCCGCAGAATCCTGGCCCCCGCTTCTTTAACCTCCTGAGCAATTTTAAGGAGCTGAGCCCTGTTTTCCACGGCACAGGGACCGGCCATGACCACAACCTCCTTACCCCCTATCTCCACATCCTCTATTTTAACCACCGTATCTTCACTTTTGAATTCCCGACTGACTAGTTTATAAGGCCGTGAGATCGGCATCACAGACTCTACAATGAACATGGCCTGGAAAACTTCCCGAGACTGAATGGCGTTCTCACCAATGACGCCGATTATCGTCCTTTCTGCTCCCCTGGAGATATGAGGAGTGAAACCCAGCTCCTTAATCTTGTCGAGCACATGTTGGATCCCTTTTTCCGTGGTTCCGGGTTTTAAAGTGATAACCATCAAATCTACCTCACTCTCCCTTAGGATAAGAGCCTAAAATCTTCAAAAATAAGCATTCTTCTTCAAGCTCAGCTAAAGCTTTCTTCACGCTTTCGTCATCCTTGTGACCAATAAAGTCGACAAAGAAGACGTACTCCCAGGCCTTTCTCTTGGTGGGACGAGACTCTATTTTGGTCAAGTTAATGGCATGATTTTTAAAGGGTGAAAGCATGTCATAAAGTGCCGCCACCCTATCCTTTATAGAAAAAAGGATGGATGTCTTGTCCTGACCGCTCCTTTCGCTATAATCTCTGCCGATAACCAGAAATCTGGTATAGTTGCTAGGTCTATCTTCAATATGAGAGGCGATAATTTTCAGTCCATAAAGGGAGGCAGCCACATGGGAGGCAATAGCCGCCGAATCCTTTTCTCTGGCAGCCATTTGAGCTGCTTTAGCTGTACTTTCCACTTCAAGTAGCCCTGCCGTGGGAAGATTTTCCTCCAGCCAGTCCCTGCACTGAGCGAGCGCCTGAGGATGGGAATAAACTCTTCTCACCCCTTTTAAATCTCCCTTACCTAGAAGGTGATGGGAGATTTCCAGGGTAATTTCGGCACAAATCTTGAGATCCGAGTCAAGAAACATATCGAGAGTATGACTCACCACACCTTCGGTAGAATTCTCTACGGGAACAACTCCGAAATCAGCCTGTTTCTTTTCTACTTTGGCAAAAATTTGACCAATACTTTTTATGGGGACCAAATCAGCTTCTTCGCCAAAATTCTTAATGGCTGCCAGATGAGTAAAAGTGGCCGGAGGGCCAAAATAGACGACTTTTAGTCTCTTTTCCAGGGCCAGGGAAGTCTTGAGGATGAGGTGGATGATCTTTTCCACTACTTCGTCAGGCAAAGGCCCTTTATTTTGCTTGATTAGCCTCTGCAAAATTTTCCTTTCCCTTCCTGCAGAATAGTATCCCTTCCTCTCTTTCTTTTTAACTCTGGCAATATCCAAAACCTTTTTTGCCCTCTCATTCAATAGATCAACCAGTTTCGAATCAATTGTATCAATCTTAGCTCGCAGCTTTTCTATCTGCATTCTTTCCCTCTCCTAAGATATTCATCACTGCCTCCAGGGCAAGAAGATAGCTGTGGGGACCAAATCCGGTTATCTGCCCCACGCAAACTCCAGCCGTCCACGATTTTTGTCGAAAGGATTCCCTTTTGAAGATATTAGAAAGGTGAACCTCAACAGCAGGAATCCCAATGGCTGAGATGGCATCCCTTATGGCAAGACTAGTATGACTATAAGCGGCAGGATTAATTATCAATGCATCGGCCCAATCCCTGGACTGCCCAATAAAAGAGACAATTTCTCCTTCATTATTTGACTGTTTAATCCTTACCTCGCAACCCAGCTTTTTTGCCCTTTCCTTAACCATCTCATCAATCTGGGAAAGAGTCCTGCTGCCGTAAATTTCCACCTCCCTTTCTCCCAGTAGATCCAAATTTGGCCCGTGAATGAGTAAAATTTTTCTCATTTTGTCAGATCCTGTAACGTTTTCCTTATTAAATTAGGGGAAACCTCTGCCGTAAGGAAGACCTCACCTATTTTCCTGGGCAAGACAAAGTGCAGTTTATCCTCTCTTACCTTTTTGTCGAGCTGTAGTGCTTCCCAGAGCTTATTTTCATCTACTCCTTCTATCCAGGCAGGAAGTCCAATAGCTTCCAAAAGATGGTTTAATCTTTCTACCATGGGTGAGGAGAAATAGCCCATCCTTTCAGCTATTCTTGCCGCACCTATCATTCCCAGAGCCACCGCCTCACCATGAGTGTAGGATCTATAGCCGGATGAGGCCTCGATGGCATGACCAATGGTGTGACCAAAGTTTAAGATTTGCCGTCTTCCTTTAAGTTCCCTTTCATCAGCCTCAACCACCTTAGCCTTAATCTCGACCGATCGCCTTACCGCAAAGTCAATCGACTTCAGGTCCAGAGCTTTTATTCTCTCCAGATTTTTTTCCACCCAGTCAAAAAGATCGGCATCCTTGATTATGCCATATTTTACAACTTCAGCCAGCCCCTCTTTAACCTGCTGTGAGCTCAGCGTCTTTAAAACAGTAAGATCCGTGTAGACAAATCTTGGTTGATAAAAAGATCCCACCAGATTCTTACCTTGAGGTAAATCCACTCCCACTTTTCCCCCTACGCTAGAATCAACCTGGGCTAACAAAGTGGTAGGAAGAAGAACAAAATCTACTCCCCGTAGATAGGTAGAGGCAACGAATCCGGCTAGATCACCTATCACCCCTCCACCCAGACCAATAATAGTAGAATCCCGATCTAGCTTGGATTCAACGCAGGCTTCATACAATTTTATAGCTTGGGATAAGGATTTATATATCTCACCGGGGGGAACTTTAGCCAAGGAGACGCAAAATCCAGCTTTCTGGAGACTAGTCCTAACTTTTTCCCCATAGAACTCATATACCTGATCATCGCTAACCAGCAAAACCTTCTTTCCCAGGTTAAAATCTGTGGCTACCTTCCCTACTCTGGCTAAATCCTCTCCTATATACACAGGATAGCTTCGCTGCCCTAGATTAACCTTGATTATTTCCACTTTTCTTCCTTAAAAAATCGACTATCCTCTCTACTACCTCACTCGTAGTTAATTCAGAGGTATTTACCTCAAAATTCGCTTTTTCATAAAAAGATCTGCGTTGGCTCAGAAGATCCTCGACCGCGCTTTCCCGGTCTTTTGATTTCAAAAGGGGACGATTTTGACTCTTTGATGTTCGCTTCAGGATCACCTTTGGATTTGCTGAAAGACAAATTATTACCCCTTTCCTTTCGAGAGCGGCTAGATTCTCTTTCTTTAAAATAGTCCCCCCACCCGTAGAAATAACACAGTTGTCCAAGCGAGAGACTTCTTCAATTACTTTAGTCTCTAGCCTGCGGAAATAATCCTCCCCTTTTTCCTGAAAAATCCGGCGAATTTTAGCCGCCTCATTCTTTTCGATAAGCTCATCGGTATCCAGATAAGACATCTTTAGTCTCTTTGCCAATTTCTTACCCACCAGGGTCTTACCTGTTCCCATAAAACCGGTTAATATGATGTTCACCTTCCCCCAGCCTATTTTCCTCTCACGTAATCCATATAATTCAAATAATTCTTCTTTACCTCTTCTAAACTGTCGCCGCCAAATTTTTCTCGGAAGCCTGCCGCAATCTCAAGAGCAACCACCGCCTCTCCGATAATAGAGGCCGCCGGAACAGCGCACACGTCAGCTCTCTCCTTTATAGCCTTTACCTCTTTCTTGCTCACCAGGTCAACCGACTTAAGGGGTTGGGCTA
>DAOVGK010000086.1 GCA_030672445.1 Candidatus Aerophobota bacterium | reverse complement strand
TAATCTTTCCGAAGTCAACTCCTGGTAAACCATACGGTATTTTTGCACGGGGAATATATGCTCTCCTAAATTAACGGCGTACTTTTCCGAATACACGAAGGCAGCCTCATTCCTCATTTGTTTTGGAATCAGCAAATCCTCTAGCCTTTTTCTAAGATATTTGAGGGGGGGGGGAATATCCCCCCCCTCAACGGCCCGATCGGCAAAGCCGACTCTCGCTTTGCTCGAGCAAGTCGGGCCTGCTCTCCTCTTTTTTCTGATATTTCGTCTGCCGAGGTTTACTTGAATAACCATTCAGAGAAATTATTCAAATTCTGATACCTTAAAATAGAAAAGTGAGCATAATAATCTTAATATTTTAAAAGAGAAAATCAACCCTCTCAACTCAGTTACCTCTCGAAAAAGATACTAATAACTCCTAAGTTTGACAAGCTATAAAAATTTAAATAAACTCAGGCTTGAGTTTATATCCATGAAAACCTCGGAATTTCAAGAATTCCGAAGTGAAGAAATATTAAAAGGGAAAAAGAAACGGCATGGCCAAAGAAATCTCCAGAATGCTTTTAATAATACCTGAGATTAAGGAACTACTTTCTCAAAACAGAAAAGATGAACTTAAGGACCTTTTTTATGAGTATGAGCCGGTTGAGGTGGCTGAGGCATTGAGAGAATTTACCCTTAAAGATAGAGTAGTTCTTTTTTCTTTGTGGGACATAGACTTTGCCGCCGACGTCTTTGAAAAAATGGACAAGGATGATCAACTTACTCTCCTGGGAGCAATTGATGAGAGGCGTAAAAGCGATATTCTGGATGAGCTGGCTCCCGATGAAAGGGTTGATCTTTTTGAAGAAATGCCGGAAGAGATGGTGGCACGTTTTCTGGCTATTATGGAAAAGGAGGAAGCTCGGGATGCCAGAGAACTTCTCAAGTACGACCCAAGCACCGCCGGCGGCAGAATGACCACCGATTTTGCCAGGGTGCAGGAGGAAATAACTGTTGAAGAGACTCTAGATAATTTCAGGAAGACGGCAAAAGATTTAGAGATGGTCTACTATGTCTATGTATTGGATAAAGATAACAGATTGGTGGGTGTAGTATCACTTAAAGAGCTGATTTTAGCCGAGCTAAAAGAAAAGATAAACAAGGTTATGCATACTAAACTCATCACCATTCCGGTTGATATGGACCAAGAAACGGTGGCCAAGGAAATTGCTAAATATGATTTTATGGCCTTACCGGTAGTCGACAATGGAAAAATGAAGGGAATTATCACCGTAGACGATGTGATTGATGTAATCAGAGAAGAAAACACCGAGGATATGTATAAGTTCGGGGCAGCAGGCCAACACCGAGAAAACTATATGTCTATGAAACCGTCTTTTATTGCTAAACATCGGGTACTCTATTTGACAATATTTGTCTTAATGGACTTTTTTTCAGGAATGATTTTAAAAAATTATTCCTTTGCTTTGAATAGTGTGGTATCCTTGGCCTTCTTTATCCCCTTGCTCATGGACACTGGCGGAAATGCCGGCACTCAAGCAGCCAGTGTTATGGTAAGGGGCCTAGCTACCGGTGAGGTGAGGATAAAGGATGTTTGGAATGTAGTTAGAAAAGAGTTTATCGTCGGGATAATGATTGGAGTAGTATTAGGTATAATTGCTTTAATAAGAGCACTAATTTTGCAAAAAAATCCTGGGGTAACGCTAACGGTAGGTTTAACTATGATCATTACTGTAACCTTTGCTACTTGCTTAGGATCGTTCCTACCAATAATATTTAAACGCCTGGGATTTGACCCTGCTCTTATCTCAGGACCCCTGATCACCACAATTGTAGACATAACCTGCTTGATAGTTTATTTTGAAATAGCCATACATCTTCTGGGAATTGTCTGAACCATCATCCTTCTACACAAGTTTTTCAAACTTCTTAATAGCCTCTTCCCCATCCAGTACCCCTATCTCCAGATCAAACTCTTCTTTCTCCCCTGGCTCCAGAAATTTTAAAGTTTCTCTTTGCCTTTCCTTATCCCTTCCTTCCACCCCACAGTTAGCTGGCTCCATTCCTACTACATAGTCCCTTTCTCCCATCATTTTCCACTCAATGAACCTTGGAAGCTGGCTCTTTTTATAGCTCACGTAGAAACCAAATCCTCCTTCAAAATCTTCATTAACCAAAGCACAATGTACAAGTCCTGAGGCATCTTCTTTCATTTCATGATAATAAACTTTTTCCTTAAAGTCAGGAATAGGAGCAGTAAATTTATGATAATCCTCTTTACCTATTTCGGCCTCCTGATCACGCGGCCTCACCTCTCGAGTCGGTGAAATTAACCTGGCTCCTTCGGCCACGGCAGGAAAACCTCCATTTATGTGGTAGAGAATCATAAAAGGGCTTCTTCGGAACCCTTGATTTTCTACCAGGTCGTGAATCCAGAGTTTGGATTCACCTAAACGGGCACTTATGCACCTGGCGAGGACAATATTCTCTCCAAAGACTACACTTTCTCGCATCTTCCCCTTTACGGAGAGGACATAATCGTCTTCTTTCCATTCCCCATCCAAGCAAACTCTATCTGCTGGAATGTGGGAGATTCTCCCGTGAAGACCCAGATCTTCTCCCTCATCTTGACAGGGAGCTCCGCAGTAAGTCAGACCACAGGTAGTAAGCAGTCCCCCAAAGAAGCTGCGAAGCCATCCTAATCCTCGGGAATCAAAGGCGTGAGGATGAATATCTCCGGTAGAAGATCTCCAGCAGAGCGATTTTCCGCAATACCGGGCTTCCGAGATATCCATTCCCCGATCAAGTAGGACGGTAAAGAAAAACCCTGTTCCTGTCCAGACATCGAGCGCTCTTACTCCCCTACCCTTTCCTTCTAGAAGCTCATATTCCTTTAGCCCGGCCATCTGGGAGATGTCACCGGTAAGTCTGGTGAGTTCCTCTCTGGTGTATTTTTTGCCAAAGATCTCTGCCATT
>DAOVGK010000022.1 GCA_030672445.1 Candidatus Aerophobota bacterium | reverse complement strand
TTATCATCATGGACACAAGCATATGAGATTTCCCAGGATTACCGGGCATGAACTCTCAGGAGAAATTGTAGAATTGGGCCGCAAGGTTAATGGCTACAAAATCGGAGAAAGGATAGCCGTGGCTCCGGCTATTCCCTGCGGTAGGTGTTTTTACTGTAGAAGAGGTATGCAGAGTATGTGCCTTAACCTTTCTGCTATAGGCTATCACTATGATGGAGGTTTTGCTGAGTTTATGGTGATTCCCGAGGATGCTGTCCATAATGGATGTGTGAATCCTATTCCACTAAACCTTTCCTTCGAAGAAGGAGCCTTAGCCGAACCTTTAGCCTGTGCCATAAATGGGCAGGAGCTCTCCAAAATCAGCCTGGGTGACACAGTAGTGGTGGTAGGAGGGGGTCCCCTGGGATGCATTCATGTGCAACTAGCCAGGACAAAAGGGGCAGGCAAAATTATCCTTATAGAACTTTCCCCGCAAAGAATAGAATTTATTAAAAAATTCACTCAACCCGATGTGGTAATTAACCCTTCTTTGGAGGATGGTATAGAAAGGGTATTAGAAGAAACCGAGGGAAGAGGTGCTGATAAAATAATCGTTGCCTGTCCCAGCGGAAGAGCACAGGAGGATTCACTGCAAATGGTGTCTCCTCGGGGTATAGTCAACTTCTTCGGAGGACTACCACTGGATGAGCCCTTTATAAAGTTTAATTCCAATCTTGTCCATTACCGGGAATTTTATGTAGTAGGAACCCATGGCTCGGCTCCTTACCATAACCAGCTCGCTTTATCCCTGCTTTCTCAGGGAAAAATAAAGGTCAAAGAACTTATCAGCCATCGCTTACCCCTAGAAGAACTGGAAGAAGGTCTTCACCTTGCCGAATCTCAGAAAGGAATGAAAATACTTATAACCTCGTAACCCTCCCCGCAGAACCATAAGCTACTAATTTTGTTTTTATCCCTTCCCCTTTTCAAAGAGAACATTGTTTCACTTCTAATTCAATCTCGTTATTTTTTATAAACTGCTCTGCCTCGGCTCTGGTGAATACCCCGGTTGTAGTCCCTAGCTCCCTCACGGCAGATGCTCCCATAGCGCTGGCCAGCCTCAACGTTTCCTCAAGTTCCCACCCATTTATAATGCCAAAGATAAAACCAGCGGAAAAGGCGTCTCCTCCTCCAGATGGATCTACAATTTCAACCTCATAGATAGAGGCTCGAGCCATCTTATCCTTGGTTCTCACGAACGAACCTTGCTTTCCCATGGTGATAACTACCGTCATCTCGTAGTTATGCCTGAGTATTTCTTCAGCTTGTCCTTCGGGGTCAGTCCGACCGGTGATTATCCTGGCTTCGTCGGAATTGGGAAGAAAAAAGTCAGTGAACTTAAGTGCCCTTTTGCACTTGTTTATCCACCTAACCTCTGTATGAGGAATTACCACATCTAGTACAGTAATTAAACCACGTAGTTTAGCAAATTTCAAAAGTTTGGTTAAAGAATCTTCCTCCAGTTGAGGAAGAACCCCATATCCTCCAACATAGAGAACCTTTCCTTGGCTAAGATAGTCAAAATCGATATCGTCGATATTAAAATTAGCATTGGCGCCCAGGGTATGGATAAATCTTCTATCTTCGGAATGAGTGAGGAGAATCATGGTCTTAGAGGTTCCGAGCTTAGGGGACACAGCGATTTTTGAGATATCCACTCCTTCTTTCCTCAAATCCTTCTTAAGAAAATCGCCGAAATGATCATGGCCCACTTTTCCCAGTACCCCGGCCTTTATTCCCAGCCTGGCTAAGCTCACAGCCGTGTTGTGAGCATGTCCACCACCGGAGAGAGAAATCTCGTCGGTAGATATTAGCTCTCCAGGCTCAGGCACCTTATCAATAGGACTGCAAAGAATATCCACTACCAGGATACCCAGGCACACCACCTCAATCTTCTCACTCATTATTTCTTCGCTCCTACCTCAACCCATCTTTCCTCTTTGGCTGATTTTTCCACGGCCTCCAGAACTCTCTGACATTCAACCCCATCGGTGAAATTGGGTGTGGGAAGCCTGTCTTCATCTAAGGCTTTCATAAAATCATAGACCACGTGAACGAAGGTATGTTCATACCCGATGATGTGTCCCGGTGGCCACCAGGCTTCTATATAAGGATGAGTAGCCTCGGTAACCAAAATTTTCCTAAATCCCTGCCTCTCTTGGGAGTCTTCACAGGAATAGAACCAGAGCTCATTCATATTCTCAAGCTCAAATAGTAGGCTCCCCTTGCTCCCATTTATCTCAAACCTCAAGCCATTCCGCCGGCCATTAGCAAATCTGGTTACTTCAAAACAGCCCAAAGCTCCGTTTTTAAATCGGGCTAAAAAGAGAGTAGCATCGTCAACCGTGACTTCTCCGAGCTGCGGCCTTCTAGATTTTGCAGCCAGTCCGGTGGTAAGCTTTTCGCTCACTTCAAGCTCGGGTCTCTTCTTAATAAAGGTCTCCTGTATCCCGACGACTTTAGCAAAATCTCCCACCAGATACCGGGCTAGATCTATTATATGGGAATTTAAATCCCCATGAGCTCCTGCTCCTGCTTCTTCTTTTTTTAATCGCCAGACCAGAGGAAACTCCGGATCAGTGATCCAATCCTGCAGGTACTGGGCCCGGAAATGATAAATTTTTCCTAAGCGTCCTTCCTCGATCATCTTCTTAGCCAGACCGACAGCGGGAACTTTTCTATAATTAAAGCAAACCATATGGTTTACCCCGGCTTCCCTCGCTGCCTCCAGCATCTCCTCCGCCTCAGCCAAACTTACCGCTAGCGGCTTCTCACAGAGGATATGTTTTCCAGCTTTAGCCGCAGCTACGGCAATTTCCCGATGAGTTGAGTTAGGGGTATTAATATCAACCAGATCAATGTCTTGGCGCTGGACCAGTTTTTCCCAGGATGTTTCGTAAGCTTCCCAGCCAAACATTCTGGCCGCTTCGGAAACGGCAGTCTCTGTTCGGCCGCAGATCACCTTCATTACCGGCACTGTCTCGGTTTTAAAGAACATAGCCACATCTCGGTAAGCGTGTGAATGAGCCTTGCCCATAAATTTATAACCCACCATCCCCACATTGATCTTTTTTGCCATTCAAATACCTCCTTTTTAATGTGAATCAGAGTCAGGATCAATGGTATGAGAGGAGATATGATAGAATCCAGCCAGGTCAGCCCCGGCTAAGGTTAAAGGAAATAAGACCCATTTATATACTCTACATATGGCAGGACAGTCCACTTCTCCACAGCTTCTCTAATTCATCTATGCCGATATCTATAAGTTTTTTCCCCTTTATATCAATGATGAGTTTATCTCCCTCTACTTTTCCTAACTTAACAAAGGGAGCTTTATTTTTGTGAGCTAGATTCACTATCTGGCCAAAATTTTCCGGATGACAGGAGATGACAATGCGGGATTGAGTTTCGCCAAAAAGCAAACCATCGGCTCTGAGGGAGAATGGAAAATAAGAAGGCAAAAGATCAATAATGGCCCCTATTTTCTGAGGAGAGTTCAAGATGCAGCACTCAGCTAGAGCTACTGCTAAACCACCTTCAGAGCAATCATGAGCGGAGTTTATTAAACCTGCTTTGATCGCCTCAAGGCAAGTTCTTTGAACTGCTTTTTCTCTCTCCAGATTGATTTTAGGTGAATCTCCCATCTTTAAGCCAAAAATTAGTTTAAGATATTCACTTCCCCCCAGATCATCCTTACACTCTCCCAAAAGGATGATTAAATCTCCTTCTCTTTTAAAATCCGGGCTGCAGTAGTGGTCCACATCCTCAAGCAAACCCAGCATCCCTACCACAGGAGTTGGATCAATGGCTCCTTTAGGATTCTCATTGTAGAAACTAACATTACCCCCTGTCACCGGAGTGCCAAGACTGCGGCAAGACTCAGCCATTCCTTCCACACATCTTTTAAACTGCCAGAAAATCTCCGGCTTAGTAGGACTACCAAAATTAAGGCAATTGGTGATAGCCAGGGGTTTAGCCCCAGAGCAGACCACATTTCTGGCTGCTTCTGCTACCGCAATCTTTCCGCCCTCATAGGGATTAAGATCCGCTCCTGTGATTCAGACAACATTACCTCATATGGTAAAAATATCTCTAATGATGCCTCCTACACCGGTAGCTGCACCCTGAAAGGGCTCTACTGCCGAAGGATGATTGTGTGATTCTGCCTTCATTACCACGGCTAGTCCGCCGCCAATATTGATAACTCCAGCATTTTCTTCCCCTGCCTTGACTAAAATGTTCTCACCCGAGATGGGGAAGAGTTTCAAAACTGGCTTTGAACTCTTGTAACTACAATGCTCACTCCACATTACCGAAAAGATGCCGAGTTCCGTAAAGTTTGGCTCACCAGAAAGAATTTCCTTGATCTTCTTGTATTCGGCCTGGGTTAGCCCATGAGCTTTTACCAGCTCCAGAGTTATTTTTTCAGGTTCTTTCAATTTACACCCCTCTAATTTCGCAAAGCTCCACATAATTAGCAATTTTCTCTTTCATTTCCTCCAGTTGGGTTTTAGAATACGGCTTTATCTTCTCATATTGCTTATCGAGAGTGACCTTGGGCACAAACTGCTGTAAGACATATTTTTTAGCGCCTTCAGCATCTCTGGCAATGAAGGTGACATCTTTCTGGTCAACAAGTCCTGGAACAACGGTAGTCCTCAATTCATAGTCAACATTTGACCTTGATAAAATTTTCACACTTTCCTTCACCTTCTCAAACAGCTTCTCATCAATAATTCCTGCTGCCTTCCTATATTTTTCCCATTCAAGGGGCGCTTTGATATCTAGAGCAAGATAGTCTACCAGGCTTCTATCCACCAAATCCCTCAACATCCCAGGATTGGTACCATTGGTCTCAATCTCTACCAAAAAGCCCTCTTTTTTTATTTTGCTTAAAAAATCAGGAAGATCTTCCTTTAGCATTGGCTCTCCCCCGGTAATCACCAGACCATCCAGCCATTTTCTTTTAGATAAGAGATGGTCTATGACCTCTTTTTCGCCGATAGAAGGAAGACTTCGAGAATTAAGCACCAAATCAGGATTCTGGCAAAAAGGACATCTAAAATTGCAGCCACCCACAAATGCAACGGAGACGATTTTACCCGGATATTCTATCAAAGAAGTCTTAATAAAACCTTTGAACTCCATCTAAAGCCTCAATTCAGATTAGCCTTATCATATTTCACCACAGAGTACGCCGAGAACGCGGAGAATAAAGTCTTCAGCTTCAGCAACTTACTGACCACTGATGGCTGACTGCTGAACGCTTCTATTTCATCAACTTTTTCTTTTTGATTCATCCTCTGTGCACTCTGCGATCTTTGCGGTGAAAGGTTACGACTTATCACAAGAAAAGTTCATCTGTGTAAATCTAGTCCAATCTTGTGGTTCCTACGGCAAGCTCCTTTTCTAAAGCTATCTTTTCTTTATATTCAACTCTTTGCCTGAATTCTTCCTGTTTACCCTCATTCCAGTTCCTCACGGGTCTGAAGTATCCTACTACCCGACTGTAGACCTCAGTTTCTTTTCCACAGGTTGGGCAGCGAAGATGCTCCCCCACCAGATACCCATGATCGGAACAAATAGAATAGGTCGGGGTTATGGTAAAGTAGGGAAGTTTGGTATTATAGGCTATCTTTTTCAAAAGCCTCATAACAGCCTCTCCTGAGGACATCCTTTCCCCTAAGAATATATGGAATACAGTTCCTCCCGTATATAAAGTTTGCAGCTCCTCCTGATGTTCCAGAGCCTCTATTACGTCCTCTGTCTTATCTACCGGAAGAAGAGTAGAATTGGTATAGTAAGGGACCCCCTTTCCAGCAGTGATAATGTCCGGATATTTTTTCTTATCAATTCTGGGTAGACGATAGGAAACTCCTTCCGCCGGCACCGCCTCCAGATTATAAATATGGCCTGTTTCCTCCTGAAAGTCAGAAAGATTTGCCTTTATAAAATTTAAGGTCTCTACAGCAAAACTTTTGCCTTCCTCAGAGGCTATGTCTTTTCCCAACAGGTTTAAACAGGCCTCATTCATACCCACTGGACCAATGGTGGAGAAGTGATTTTTCAAAGTTCCCAAGTATCTTTTGGTGTAAGGCAGAAGACCCCCTTCCATATTCTTTTCCACTATTTTCCTTTTGGTCTCCAGAGAAATCTTGGCCAGACCCATTAAGTATTCTAACCTATGGAAAAAATCATCTTTATTTTCAGATAGATAGGCTATCCTGGGCATATTTATGGTAACCACTCCCACGCTTCCCGTAGAATCACCCGAGCCAAAAAGTCCTCCCGTGATATTTCTATCTAATTGTCTTAAGTTCAGACGAAGCCGGCAGCACATCGATCTTATATCGCTGGGATTGAGGTCACTGTTGATAAAATTCGAAAAATAAGGAAGGCCATACTTTGCTGTCATCTCAAAGAGGAGCTTCGTATTCTCGTTTTCCCAGTCAAAATCCCGGGTTAAGTTATAAGTGGGAATGGGAAAAGTAAAAGGTCTTCCGTTCATATCCCCTTCCGTTAAAACTTCGATAAAGGCTTTATTGATTAAGTTCATCTCCTTCTGGTAATCATCATAGGTTTCCTCCAGCAGCTTCCCTCCCAAAACAACCGGCTGTTTCTTAAGATCATCAGGAACAGTCCAGTCAAGAGTTAAATTAGTAAAAGGACTTTGGCCGCCCCACCGAGAAGCTATATTTAGATTAAAAACGAATTTCTGAATAGCCTGCTTAATCTCCTGGTAATTCAATTTATCCTTTCTTACAAAAGGTGCCAGGTATGTATCTATAGAATTAAAGGCTTGGGCACCTGCCCATTCATTCTGCAGGGTTCCAATGAAATTCACCATCTGGAGAAGCGCCGTGTCCAGGTGTTTCGCTGGCTTGGATTCTACTATTCCGGGAACACCGTTAAAGCCCTCGTGAAGAAGTTTACTTAAACTCCACCCGGCACAGTATCCGGTAATGCCGAAATATAGATCGTGAAGGTGAATATCACCATTACGGTGGGCATCGGCTACTTCCATAGGATAGATTCTGTCCAGGGTATAATCGGTAACCACTGATCCTGCCACGTGCATGAGAAGCCCGGACATGGAATATCCAATATTACTGTTTTCTCTCACTCTCCAGTCCACCTGGGATAGATAGTCACTAACCATCCTTTCTACCTCAAGGAAGGTGGTCTTTATTTTCCTAAGAGTCTCATGCTGTTTTCGATAAAGGATATAGGCTTTGGCGGTTCTGGCATGCCCATCCTCAATCAAAACTTTCTCCACTATGTCCTGCACATTCTCCACTGTGGGAGTCCTGGCAGGAAATCGGTGTTCCAATATGGCTACCACCTGATCTGATAGTCTCTCGGCTAGAGATCTATCCCTTCCCCCTACAGCCTGAGCGGCTGCCCAGACAGCCTTAGTAATCTTTTCCTGATCAAAATCAACTATCCTTCCGTCCCTTTTACGAATTTTGCTAATCTTATGATCTGAGGCCATATGAAGTCCTCCTTATCTTAATTATCCTTCGTCTCCTCAATCCGTCTTATTATCGACTCAAAAATAAGTCTTCCATCTTCTGAGCCTAAAAGATGCTCAGATGCTCTTTCAGGATGGGGCATCATCCCCAAAATATTGCCATCTTTTTTAAATCACTTTCGGCTTTCTCTTTATCCTGAGTATTTAGCTTCATCTGAATGTATTTCCCCATGCGGACATCAGAAATACTCCTGTACCCCAGTGACTCCAGAGCTCCCTTTATAGTTATCCCTTGAGGATCAACTACTCCTTCTTTGAAAGTAATATATATCTTTGCTTCAAACACCTCATTCTCCGTCTCTATCTCCTACTCCCACTCGATGGTGCTGGGAGGCTTAGAACTAATGTCGTAGACCACCCGGTTTACCCCTTTTACCTCATTAATGATACGGTGAGAAATCCTTTCCAAAAGATCATAAGGAACCCTGGCCCAATCAGCCGTCATCCCATCCAGACTGGTGACGATTCGCAAGGCCACAGTGTATTCGTAGGTGCGTTCATCTCCCATTACTCCCACACTTTTTATGGGTAGGAGTAATGCAAATGACTGCCAGATTTCCGAGAATCTCTCATATTTTTGCATCTCGTGAGTAACTATTGTGTCAGCCTCACGGAGAATCTGGAGACGTGGTCTGGTAACCTCCCCCATAATCCTCACCGCAAGACCCGGGCCCGGAAAAGGCTGTCGATTCAAAATCTTTTCTGGCAGCTCCAACTCCTTAGCCAGAATCCTCACCTCATCCTTAAATAGATCCTTTAAAGGTTCGAGAAGCTTAAAATGAAGATCACTGGGGAGACCTCCCACATTATGATGGCTTTTGATAACCACCGATGGCCCACCTTTTGCGGAGCGACTCTCAATCACATCTGGATATAGAGTGCCTTGAGCGAGAAAATCTACCTTACCCATTTTCCTCGCTTCTTCTCTAAAGACTCGAATAAATTCCTCGCCGATAACCTTTCTTTTTCTCTCCGGATCAGATATTCCAGCCAATTTTTTTAAGAACCTCTCCGCTGCCTCCACATAGTGCAGGTTGAGGTGGCAGTGAGAAGTAAAGGTATTAATCACCTCCTCTACCTCCCCGGCACGGAGAAGACCATTGTTGACAAAAACACATCCTAGTCTATCTCCAATGACCCTGTTTACCAATACGGCCGTCACTGATGAATCCACCCCTCCACTTAAACCACAGATAACTTTTTGGCCTCCCACTTTCTTTCTTATCCTCTCCAGTGAATAATCAATGAAGGAACTCATGGTCCACTGGGGGGAACATTTACATATTCTAAAGAGAAAATTCTGAATCATCTTTTTCCCTTGTGGGGTATGAGCAACCTCAGGATGGAATTGAACTCCATAGAATCTGCGTTTCTTGTCTCTCATACTAGCTACAGGGCAATTTTCGGTATGGGCAATTACCTCGAAGCCAGAAGGAAGTTTGGCTACTCGATCTCCATGGCTCATCCAGGCAATCAGAGGAGACTTCAGTCCATAGAATAGATCCTCATCATCCCCTACCATGAGCTCGCTTTTTCCATATTCTCTTTTCTTAGCCGGAGTAACCTCACCCCCTAAAAGCCAGGCCAGAAGCTGCATGCCATAGCAGATTCCTAAAACAGGGATCCCTAATTCAAGAATCTTTCGATGGGGAAAAGGAGCTCTTTTTTGGGCGACACTGGCCGGGCCACCGGATAAGATGATACCCTTAGGATTTAGGCTGACCAATCTAGAAGGCGTTATATTAAAAGGGAAAAGCTCACAGTAAACTTTGCTTTCCCTCACCCGGCGTGCGATAAGCTGATTGTACTGGGAGCCAAAATCAAGAATAGCTATCATCTCCCCATAAAGTTTGTCAGACATTAACCTACTCCCTGAATCCTCACATTAATCCGCCGAGACTTTAGATAAAGCTTTGCTTCTCCACACTTCTCAAGTTTCCCATTCCATAATCAACGATAGCTATCATTTTTGCCTTAAGGTCATAGGCTACAGCTCAAACCACCATTTACTAAAGTCCTTTATTCACGAGTCTTAAATGCGCCTCTTTCTTAAACTATTCTATCATATTTAAGGTCTGGAGGCAAGTAATTTTTGGGTTTTAGGTCACTGATAAATTATTTGGTTAGTGTCCCTCATTTTGAACATGCAAAGCTTTTATCAATTTTTAAGGGAGAAAAAATCGATGTTGACCCTTCTGTACAGTTTGATAAACTGAAAAAAAAATTCCTAGCAGGAAAATACAGCAGAAAAACCATTAACGCGGGCTTTGTGACTTCATATAGCCCGAGAACAGTATGAAAAAATTTTGAGTTTAAGATCTGGGGATCCAAAAAATGGAAGTACTCAATGATATAGCTTTTCAATTAGATATGGATACACTTTTAGCAAGGTTACGCATAGATAAAGAAAGCAAAGACGCCAAAGATATTCAACATCTGATCGACCACGTTGCTTCTCTAGTCAAGCCCAAAGCTGTCTATGAAGTCTCCTATATTCAATGCAAGGGTTATGACACTGTGAATATTGGAGGGGTAACCTTTACCAGCCGTGTTCTTCGTGTTAATTTAGACAAAATACAAAGAGTTTTTCCATATATTGCCACCTGTGGAAGAAAATTAGAAAAAATAGTAGCTGTCACCGATGATTTTATGAGACGATTTTGGCTGGATACAGTCAAGGATATGGCTTTAGAGGCTAGCAGAAAACATCTTAGTAATTATTTAAAAAGAAGATATGCACTGGGACAAACCTCATCAATGAGTCCAGGAGCAGGATCCCAAGATTTATGGCCCATAGAGCAACAAAAACAATTGTTTTCAATTTTCGGTAACGTAGAAGATTTGATTGGGGTCAAGTTGACCGATAGTTTTTTAATGATTCCCAATAAATCTGTCTCTGGAATATATTTCCCCACAGAAATTAGGTTTGAAAGTTGTCAGTTATGCCCAAGGAAAGAATGTCTCGCAAGAAGGGCGCCTTACAACAAAAATTTATTAGAAGCAAAATACTATTAAAGCAAGCTAAGTGGTGGATTCGGATAGAGAGTATATGCGACATTGTCGCCTATACTCCAAGATTGGAAGGACATCTGACTGTATCGAATATCAAAGAAGTAGATAAAATCATTTACCAATAGGGGGCAATAATGAAATACAGAATGTTTGGAAGAACCAATTGGAAAGTTAGTGAGGTTGGTTTAGGTACCTGGGCACTTGGTGGGGGTTGGGGACGTGTAAGTGAAAGTGATGCC
>DAOVGK010000007.1 GCA_030672445.1 Candidatus Aerophobota bacterium | reverse complement strand
TGCCGGCAAATGGGTTCTGCATATGGGCAGCGTGGATGAAAATAACAGCCTGAGGGGGGATTTACCGGACTGGGCATCTCACCTCTAAGAACTATCCGCTTTTGCTTGACCGTGGGGTCTGGTATGGGCACTGCAGAAAGCAAGGCCTCAGTATAGGGATGCTGAGGTGAGGTGTATAGTCTATCCTTGGTGGCGAGTTCCACTATTTTACCCAAATACATTACGGCCACTCGATGAGCTATATGCCTTACCACACTTAAGTCATGAGCGATAAATAAATAAGAAAGTCCAAACCTACGCTGTAGATCCTTTAGTAGGTTTATGACCTGTGCTTGAATGGAAACATCGAGTGCCGAGACTGGCTCATCACAAACTATCAATCTCGGATCAACAGCTAGAGCCCTGGCTATTCCTATGCGTTGTCTCTCCCCCCCACTAAATTCATGAGGATATCTCCCGAGGTAATGTGCTGACAGCCCCACTATCTCCAATAATCTTACTATTTTTTCCTTTTTCTCAGGCCCTCTGGCTAAGTGGTGAATGACTATAGCCTCGCCAACAATGTCTTCCACACTCATGCGGGGATTCAAGGAAGCGTGAGGGTCCTGAAAGATGACTTGCAGGCGCCGACGTAACTTACGGAGGTCTTCTCTGCCCAGTTTAAAAATATCACGTCCCTCAAATAAAACCTGGCCCTCAGTTATAGAGGAGAGCCTTAAGATTGCCCTGGCCACGGTAGTCTTTCCTGAACCACTTTCACCTACCAATCCTAAGGTTTCCATTGGTCTAATAGAGAAGCTTACCCCATCCACCGCTCGAACCTCTCCGGTAGCTCGAGACAGGAACCCTCCTCTCAGAGGAAAGTATTTCTTGAGATTCTTCACCTCCATCAAATTCCCATTCGTTTTAACCATTTCTAGTCTTTTCCTTCTGAATCATAGAGCCAGCATCGCACCCAATGATTTTTTTCTACTTCTAAAATCCGGGGAGGTTTGACTTTACACACGTCCATTACCTTTTCGCATCGAGGATGGAATCGACAACCATCCGGCAAATTCAATGCTGTAGGAACGACTCCTTTTATGACCTTTAACTTTTCACTCACATCGTCCAATCTGGGGGCGGATTCGAGCAGTCCCATCATGTAAGGGTGTTTCGGATGCTTAAAGATAGAGATTGCATCTGCATATTCCACGGTCTTTCCCGCATAGACGAGAACTACCCTGTTCGACACTTCCGCTATGACTCCCAGGTTATGAGTGATTAGAAGAAGAGCCATCCCCAGCTCTTTTTTGAATTTCTCCATTAACTCCAGTATTTGAGCCTGAATAGTTACATCCAAAGCGGTGGTAGGCTCATCAGCGATTAAGAGATCAGGATTACAGGATAAAGCCATAGCTATCATTGCCCTCTGACGCATCCCTCCACTTAACTGGTGAGGATATTGATGGGCTCTTCGCTGGGGAGAAGGCATACCCACCCTTTCTAACATCTTTACTACCCGGAATTGGGCTTCTCGCTTATCCACTTTCTGATGAAGAACAACGGCCTCGGCTATCTGATCTCCAATGGTAAATAGGGGATTAAGCGAAGTCATTGGTTCCTGAAAAACCATGGCTATTTCGTTGCCTCTTATTCTTCGCATCTCAGGCTCGCTTTTCTCCCTGAGGTTCTCACCTTGGAAGTAAATTTCACCCTCGATTATCCGTCCCGGCGGCTCAGAAATGAGTCGCATGATAGAAAGAGCGGATACACTTTTGCCGCACCCTGATTCGCCTATCATGCCGAGGGTCTCCCCCTTTTTTATGTTAAAACTTATACCGTCAACAGCCCGAACTACTCCCTCATCCGTGTAAAAATAGGTCTTCAGGTTCTTTACTTCAAGTAAAAGATCCTTGCCCAAAGTTATGAATCTCCTGAGCCTGCGGTAACTCTACTTAAAACTACCTGTTTATCAGTCTCACGGGCTAGCAGTTCGTAGGTCTCTTTATACTCTCTATACTCGTGAACCGAGATCCTGGTGGCTTTGTTACGCATCAGTTCCTCAAAAAAAATGAATGAGTTGGAAAAAGTGTATTTATTAATATAGGTGAACCATTTGGTCTCCTTAATAATGGGAGGAGGAAGATATTTAACAGTAAGATTGTCCGGGAGTTTAATCTGGATCAGAGTCCTTGACTCCTCCAGAACCCCAAAATCGAGGGGATAGCTTCTCTTCTCTCGGGAAACAAACTCGGCTGATACCCCTCCCAGGATAGGAATCAGCCTTTCCTCCCCCACCGAGGTTAAAAACTTAGGTCCTCTAAACTTTACCGCGATCTCAATCGGTTGACCAAGCTCTTCCGCATTGCTTATGTGATAGTCCAGGAGCTCTCCCCCAGGCGAAAAACTATTAATGATCGATTTAAGTCGTTCTTTGATCAGGACTGGCTTGGTATATTTTATCCACCACCTCTGCCCCTGGTCATATTCACCAAAGGTGAAAATTTGCCTGGTTCCCCTAATTGTCTCATCCTCGCTTATCCTCAAATCCATCTTTAAAATAAATTTATTGTGATCGGCGGAAAATAAAGGTGTAATCTCAATCTCTGCCTTTCCTTCCGCAAGGATTAACACTTTCCTGTTTTGATCGGACCGGGGAAGATCTCCAAAAGAAACTGTTTCCTCGGTAGGGTCAAGGAAGACTGATCTTTCCCCAATCTTGGCCAAGACCATAGCATGATCGAAGACTAAACCAGGAAAATTATCATCCAACCTCCAATTACCCCGGGTACTGATCAAGACCGGATAAGCTGGAATCCCGGCATATCTTAGCATACCAATTAAAAGAACTGCCTGATCCTTACAATCACCGTACTTATTTTTAAATACCTCACTTGCCTGATGCGGCTCAAAGCCAGCTTCTCCATATTCTACCGCAACATAACGGATTTTTTCTGCCATCCAGTGATAAATTGAAGCCGCTTTCTCCTCCGCCGTTCCTTTACCTTTGATTAATTCTTCAACCTTAGCTTTAATTACATTATCTAATTCCATCTTATGATCAGCCAAATTCTGCCACCAATCACCGATCTCCTGCCAACTATCGAAAGAAGAAAGGAAAAGACGGGGTACAATCTCTACCCAGGGTGGCATGGAAGGCTCCGCAATAATCTCCGGAATATTACTAAATCTCCACTCATACTCTGTCCCATCTTTCAGTGCCTTGACCCGGGGAGATAAATCAGCCGGGAAAGAAACAAAGCCTGGATTATAAGATTTTATATGGAGCTTATACCCGGAAGGGACCGATATCTTTAAATTACGATTCAGACAGGGCTCGTATCCCTGAATTCCATAGTGAAATGAAAAATTTCCTCCATTGACCAGTTTATTAATGGACTTCTTCGCCTTATATTCAATGATTGCTCCCCAGGTTACCTCGGGCATGGAGACGATCCTTACTCGAGCATTGCTATACAAAGGATACTCCAGGTATCGGGAAACATCACGAATGTGTTTATCACCCACTGAAACGACTTTTCCCTCAGGCTTGATAGTTCGAGCGTATTCAATCTCTACAGTCTCATAGGTGGAATCGTAGCCAACCTCTACCTCCCCATAGTGTTTGCCTCGCTCATTCAATATCTTCACCATAAAATGCGTGGTCTGGACAGCTGTGCCGTCTGAGAGAATCTTTAGCCGCTCATCGTCTAAAAGAACGATAGCTCCGGCATTGGGATATTCAGTCGAGCCAGGTGAGGTCTTTATTAAATTCCTTAAATAAGGGTCCTCAATATCATCGACCGTGGCTAACCTCATCCCGGCATTGATTAAAAGAATTCTCTTTTTAGTTGAAGATAGGTATTTTCCTTCTTTAATCTGGCTATAGGCGCGAATGGCCTTATCAAAAAGGCTCTTTTTCTCACAGGTTTGTCCATAGTAATAGAGAAACTCTTGGTCAGCCGAATTTTGATTTTTATCAAAGATAACTAAAGCGTGGGTGTAATTTCCGGTTTTATAATAAGAAAGAGCCAAAAGCTTGGCCACGTCAAAATCTTCTTTCTTTTGGGGATAAAGAGAAGAAAGGATCTCGACTGCTTTCTCAAACCTGCCATGCTCATAGTAGAGCTTCCCCAGCAAAAATTGGATTCGATGGATATCAGCCCCGGGCTCATCCAGGGCTAAATTATATTCAGAAACTGCTTCATCAAAAAATTCCTCGCTTTTGACAGCATACTCATTGGCCAGCTCCAGATGAGTTTTGGCCTGAACTAAAGGAGTAAGAAAACAAAGGAAAAGTGAACCTAGAAAGATAAAACACCACGGTCCATATTTTATTCTTTTCATAAGAATCCTCTTTAGTCCTGCAGATGGGTCAGATGAATCATTTTGTCTGTAAAGCTCCTTGAGATCAACTTTCTCTTTGATAACAAATACGCCGTAACTAAATCTGGACCAGTACCTTAAGAATCTCTTCTTTCGTATTCAGAATCTTCTGGAAGGCTTTATCAATCTCCTCCAGGGTAAAATGATGAGTGATAAGGGGTCTTACCCTCACTTTTCCCTGGTGAATTAGATCCATAGCGGTGGTAAAATCCTCCCTTACGTACATTAAGCTTCCCCAAAGCTCAAGTTCTCTGTCCTGAACATATGCTAAGTTAACCCCTATTTTCTCCTCTGGTACTCCCACTATGAGGATCTTTGTTCCCTTGCGGGCAATCTGAATAGCCTGCGAGACTGTCTCTTCAATACCTACACAATCATAGATAAGATCAATCCCTGCCTCGCCATAGTCTCCTTGGATAAGACTCACTAAATTCTCCCTCCTCGAATTTATGGCCCTATCACCCCCTAAATCCCGAGCTTTCTTTAATCTATAATCAATGAGATCAGTTATGATCACTTCTTCTGCCCCGCTCACTTTAGCCACTTGCATCACCAAAAGACCTATAGGCCCGGCTCCCAGGATAACTACTCTGTCTCCTACCCTTTGTTCTGCCCTTTTCACCGCATGAACAGCTACTGCCACAGGTTCTATCAGAGCTGCTTCGTGGTAAGAAATTCCTTGGGGTAGTTTTATAACTTTATCTTTGGGCACGGCAATATACTCAGCAAAGGCACCATTATAACCGACACATCCGATGACCTTCAGATTCAGACAGATATTATATCGTCCATGGAGGCAGTTGTAGCACTCACCACAGACGAGGTTGGGCTCAACGGTTACTTTTTCTCCTTTTGATATACCTTTGACCCCCGAGCCAATTTCACAGATCATCCCGGAAAACTCATGTCCTAAAACTATGGGAGGATGAACAAAGGGATGCTTACCTTTGTAAGCATGGATATCAGAGCCACATATCCCACAAATTTTTACCTGGATCAAAACCTCATCCGAGGTCGGGGAAGGGATCGATGTCTTTTCTAATTTTATCTTTTCCACTGAGACTAATTTTGCCTGCACCATTTTTTCACCGCTTCCAGGGCTTCATAACCATCTTCACCCGCTCCTTATCAAATTCTTTACCTCTTTTCCTGTCTCTTCAACTGTTCCCGCGAATTCATGGCCTATAATCACCGGGAAATCTGCCGGAAAGGTTCCCTCAAATACAATAGCCTTCATCCTGCCTTTCATCAATCCTCCTCCTTCGTTTCAACTACATCTTTACTTTCCCGCAGCTCTTGTATAATAATTATATGCGTTTGGCAGGAGATGTCAAAGATACGTATTAAACAAAAAGAATGACAAAGTGGCATCAATCTATAATCTAGAATATGGATAAAATGGGGGTTTCAGTTTAGAGGAAGGTAGTGAATGTCTTACTTTTAGGCAGAAGAGGACAAATGCGACAAGGTAGAGAGAAGGAAGACGACCATTAGCAAGTATGCCTCTTTGTAATTTTAGCTTTAAGCTAGCTCCTATTCCTTACGCATTTTAGCGCTGGAATTGATTTATTTCTGCTATAGACTGGGCAGAAACTTTTTCCTTGCGATCATATGTCATAAGACCATTTATCTCTTGCTCTATATCGTAGAGCTGTGTGTAACAAAACCCGGAATAGATATCTTGCCTTACGATGGCTTTAGTCAGTGTTTCATATCTGGCGAGGTACTCCTCGATGGTTTGTGGAATCGAACCGTAGCCCCATTCTTTAGCTTCTTTTGAAGAACCTTCCTTAAAAGCTATTCCGCCATATTCGCTGATAACTACAGGTTGCCCGGTATAGTTAAAGCCACTAGCCATTAGGATTCTATATGGTGCAGTATCGAGAGACTTAAAAACCGTTGGGTCCTCTGTGTAATTGTGGATGTCAACGATATCAGTCTTAGTGTGTTCCCATCCACTGTTGTCCACTACCAAACGCGTAGAGTCTAGAGATTGAGTAAGCTCGTAGATAGAAACTACAAACTGCTGTTGTTCTTTATTCCACTCAACATCGTTAATGCCCCAACTTTCATTAAAGGGAACCCAGGCAATGATACAAGAATGATTGTAATCCCTCTCGATTATTTCTTTCCACATGCGTTTAAAATCATTCGTTGCTTTCTCTGACCACTGGTGGAAACTGGGTGCTTCTTCCCACACTAAAAGTCCTAATTTATCGGCCCAGTATAGATAGCGGGGGTCTTCTATTTTTTGATGCTTCCTGACTCCGTTAAACCCAAATTTTTTGGCTGCCACGATGTCTTTTTTGTAATCCTGATCGGAGGAACCAGTATATATGCCCTCAGGGAAATATCCTTGGTCAAGAACCATCCGCAAATAGTAAGGCTTATTGTTAAGAAATATTTTTCCATCTTCAACAGAAATGTCTCTCATCCCAAAATAGGTCTCTACCCGATCGACGTACCGCTTGCCTTCCTGCACCCGTATTTCGACTTGATAGAGGTTCGGTTCCTCGGGAGACCAAAGTTGTGCGTTGGGAATAGCGACATCAAAACTAAGAATTTCCGTTTGGCTATCTTCAGATAGCCTGAATTCTTGAGAAAAAGCGATAGTTTTTTTGACTGGCGTTATAATATCCAGTTGCAGCACTTTACGGCCACGTTTTCCCTTTATCCAGACATCAAAGTGAACAGTCGATCGGTTGATATTAGTATGCAGTCTTACTTTTTCGACTCGTGTTAGAGGAAGCGGCTCTAACCAAACTGTTTGCCAAATTCCCGTTGTTCTAGTGTAAAAGCAGCCAAAAGAGTCGAGTTTCCAAGACTGTTTCCCGCGAGGTTGTTCGGTAGTTTTACTGTCTTCGGCTTTGACCACGAGGATATTTTTTCCTACTTTAAGAAAATCGGTAATATCAAAACTGAACGGAGTATAGCCTCCTATATGGCTTCCTAGAAATTTTCCATTTACCCAGACCTTAGCTACATAATCTACCGCGCCAAAATTCACATGTATTCTTTGGCCTTGAAATTGCCCAGGAACTGTAAATATCTTTTTATACCAGACATACTTATGAAAAGATGTATCACCAATTCCGCTCAGCTCGCTTTCAAAAGAGAAAGGAACCGTAATGTCTTTGTCGAAATGAACTGTTCCTTGAGGCCATCCCTCCCTTTCTCCAACGTTTTCGTCGTCAAAAGCAAATTCCCATACTCCGTTTAGATTGACCCACTCGCTTCTCTTAAAACTGGGACGAGGGTATTCACTTCTCATATTGTCTCCTTTCTTTTTAGCTTGAGAATTCCCCCAAACTTGGAAAAATACTGTTGCTCCTATTATTATGATCACTATTAGCACGATCTTTCTAAATCTAGCGGCCATGTCAGATTAGCCTTTCAATCCTGTAAGAGTTATGCCTTTAATGATTCCCCTTTGAGCTATGCAGAAGAAAATAAGGATGGGTAAGGTTACACATACCACTGCTGCCATTAGTCTACCCCACATAATTACACCAAAAGCGTGGAAAGTGGCCAGATAGATCGGAACAGTCATTAGCTCGATGCTGTCTATAGCGATTAGAGGCCATGTGAAAGAGTTCCAATTTGCGAGAAAAGTGAAAATCGCTAAAGCCGCTAAAGCAGGTTTAGAAAGCGGCAGGATTATCTGATAGTAGATCCTGAATTTACTGCACCCATCTATCTTTGCCGCATCTTGTAAGTCCCGAGGTATGCCTAAAAAAAATTGTCTTAAAAGAAAAATGCCGAAGGGATTGGCAATCATAGGCCAAATCAGCGCATTGTAACTGTTGATCATTTGAAATTTATATAGTAGTAAATATCGGGGAACAAGAAGAACTTCTTCTGGTATCATGAGTGTGGATATGACTAGGAAAAATAGGACATCTTGCCCTTTAAACCTAAGCTGAGCAAAAGCATAAGCAGCTAGCGAAGATGTTAGTAAAGTAAGAACTATTACAGCTAATGCTACAAATAGGCTGTTGAGAAAAGGCCGGAAAATATTGATCACACTTTCGAATATCACGGCGTAATAATTTTCTAGTGTAACTGAGCGTGGTATCCAATGTACTGGCCATTCAATCGTATATTTTTCGGGTTTTAAGGAAGTTGAGACCATCCAGAGAATGGGAGAAAACCAAATAAGAGCGAAAACGAAAATTAACGTAGAGATAGCAACTAGCTTAATTTTTTTTATTAGCTTTCCTTTAACCACTTTGGTACACTTTCAAATGACAGAATTGGCCTCAATACTCTATTCTTTGCTTCGATAGAACCTTGAATTGCGCCAAAGTAAAGACTATTATGATGGCAAATAGCACCCACGCAATGGCTGAAGCTTCGCCCATACGATAGTACTGAAATCCTGTTTCATAG
This sequence comes from Candidatus Aerophobota bacterium, assembly GCA_030672445.1. The sequence continues at coordinate 18,000 of DAOVGK010000007.1, read as the reverse complement.
ATATGCTGCACCATAACACGTGAGCTATCAGCAGGACCCCCTCCTGTCATAATAAAAACTTGTCCGAATATCTTGAAGGATGCGATAATCTGCATAACAATTACAAATAATAGAATAGGCCTCAAACAAGGTAGCGTAATGTACCAAAAATTACTCCATCTACCCGCACCATCTATTTTTGCTGCTTCGTATAGAACATCAGGGATTTCTTGTAGACCTGCAAGGAAAAGTATTACGTTAAAGCCTACTGTCCACCACAGTGTGGTTAGCACTACTGCAAATAAAGACCAGCCTCTTTCCACCAGCCAAGCTTGTGTGGGCAATCCCAGTTGACTAAAATAATAGTTCAAGAGACCAAATTGAGATCCCAAGATCCACTCCCAAGTTATACAGGCGGCTGCTATAGAAAGCATGAATGGAGAAATGAATAATATTCTGAGAATGGTTTTGCCTTTTAAGAAAGATAAATTTAAGAGAAGAGCGAAGGCTAATCCTACTCCTATTATTAAGGGCGTAGTTTCCAGCACGAATAGAAACGTATTAAAGAGGCTAGCTCTAAATAAAGGGTCAGAAGACAAAGAAATATAGTGTTTAAAAGCTATGAAAGTTCTTTGCGCTTCAGCAAAATCATACCGACAAAGAGAAACAAAAAAGCCATCGAGGAGAGGGTAGACCCAGAAAATCAGAAAAAAAAGAGCATAAGGAAAAAGATAAAAATAAGGATAAGTAACACTATTTTCACCTATAAATTTTTCTAAACCCTTTTTTTTTATTCTGGTCTTAGTTTTTGCTTCCAATCTTTTCCCTTTCGAACAAATAGAGCGGGAGAGGAAGTAAATCCCTCACCCGCCCTACATTCATGAGCTACTTATCGTCCGTCCAGAAATTTGTCTATTTCTGTTGCAGCCTTTTTCAGTGCTTCCTCCGCTGTTAATTCTCCGAGCGTAGCCGATTGAAAAGCCGCACCTAGCCGAGCCCAGATTTCACGCAGGTGAACAGTTCGAGGCAGATAAACTAATGCAGCGTGCTGAAGAGAGGCATTGTACGGGTGTGGACACTCTGTTCTAAATTCCTCACTAAAAGCTGCCTTCCGATTGGCAGGGACATGCCCAGCTCTTACCCAGCGAAGAGGATGAGTCACCATCCACTCAATGAACTGAAGTCCGGCCTTTATTTTTTCTTCATCTCGTTTTTTCTGAACTGGTAACCCAAAAGTGTGACTATCCACCCATACGCCCGGATTTGGTCCGAATTTTGGAAAGACAGTATTATCCCATTTTAGTTCTGGTTCCCGCTCTTTAAGACCAAGTAGAATCCAAGTTCCGTCAGATTTCATGGACGCCTTTTGCACAACAAATAGCTGCATATCTTGTGTGCATTTTGGAGGTGAGATCCCATACTTTTCGACCATATCTACCCAAACTTGCAAAGCTTGGATGGATTCTTTACTGTCCAGAAGGCACTTCGTCATAGTCTCATCAAGAACCCGACCACCGTATTGGGGGATTGTACTCCAGAATTGGACTGCCCACGTGTCCATATTGAACGCATATCCCCACTGATCGATTTTTCCGTCTCCATCTCGATCTTGGGTCAATTTTTTCCCTGCTGCTACAAACTCCTCCAAAGTATAGGGTGGGTTAGTTGGATCCAGCCCCGCTTCACGGAAATGTTTGACGTTGTAGTATAAGGATTGGGGGTGGAAATCTATAGGAGCAGCATATTGCTCACCTTCGTAGAAGGTCCCTTGCCATGTAGCCTCGAAGAAATCTTCTTCTTTTAGTCCCATTTCGGCTATCTCTTGCGTGATGGGATAAAACCCTTTCATGGCGGCAAACCGGGGGATGTTAGACGTATGAAACGCTACTATATCACTCGCCGTTCCTACTTTTATACTGACGGCAAGCTTGTCGTAAAATTGCCCCCAGTCTCCCCATGTTCGTGGCTGTACATTTATCTCAGGGTGGGTCTGATTGAATTCTGTTATCAACTTGTGGAGGTAAGGACCGTCTACATTACCAAGTCCATGCCACATCCGCAGAGTCACTTTCTTCTGGGCTTCTGCCACAACCAGTGTTGTCATTACCAGAGCAATGCCAACGCCCAGCACTATCATGCACTTCATAAACTTAAGCATTGTTACACTCCTTTTTTTAACTGATTTCGGTGGAAAGCTCCTAAGAACCCATCTTTGGCACTTCTTTGTTTTTAAAAGCTTTCCTTTATCCCTGCTAATAGGCTTCCTACTGTCTCACCCCCTTTCTGGCCTTATTTTTAGCTTCCTAATTTTCTTATAAATATTTATTTCCTTAAAGCAAAGGAGCCTGCGGACCAGACCGTCAGGGCACAGGATTGTCCGCGGAGGATAGCTGCCTTGTCCCTGATATTCCCATAGGCTTCTTTGCAAAATAAAAAAAGAGGATAGGCAACGCATAAAACATTACCTATCCCTTTAGAATTTACCTTAAAAGCTATCTTTTTTAAAAAAGAAAGAGCTAAAAATATCCTCAGACAGAGAGAGTTGGAGACTCTTTCCACCCTTACATTCCCCCTAAAGAGGAAACAATTTTTTCTTTAGCTTCTCTTTGTCCTTCAGTAGATCATCTATGGCCATTCTGATTAACAAACTTTGAGAGAGACCTGTCTCTTTTGATAGCTTTTTTAGTACCTCTAACTTCTCCTCTTCAATACTAAAGGTTTTAAACTTCACAAACTTTCCTTTAATTTTTAAGTTATTATAGTATATTAAATTTAAATGGCAAGCCTTTTTTCAAGAAGAAAATTTTAACGGGCGTATGGTAGCTAAAACTCCGCATCTTCATGAATGTCTCTTTTCTCATCGAGTTCTTGCAACAACCCGAGTAAGTTTCGAGAAATATTTCTCTGGTTACCTTCCTCCAACACTCAGCTCCTACCCACACATGTCAGAGAGGGATTCCACTATAATCAAACGGTTCTGGTTTTCCATCGAGTTCTAAAGCGATAACAGTATCGTATGGATCCGGTGGATTTTGAGGAAGTCCTTTCAGGAAAAGCTTTCCGTTGTTGGTTTCTTCAAATGCTACCTTTTCTCCCGTTGCCAGAATTCTGGCTCCTAAGACTCTGTTTTTTATGCCTGTGAGAGTAGCACTTTCGCTACTAGGCCAACGTAAAATGTGAATGTAAGCAACATTTCCCTTGGCGGTCACCGAACCCAGCGGTGTCCACCATGCACCTAACGCTCCGACACCAAACCCGGAAGGAACTCTTTCCGAGCCATAAATTGATTCACCATTCTTTTTCATCCATTCACCAATCTCCCGCAGGCGAACCGTAAATTCTTCCTGAATAGTGCCATCTGGTTTGGGACCCACGTTAAGCAAAAAATTTCCACCGTTTCCGGCGCAGGTTACCAAATGCTCGATGAGTAGGTGCACTGATTTTATTTTGGGTTCATATTCCAGATAACCCCATCCGTCCCCAGTGGTCATATTCGACTCCCACGCCCTTCCTTCTTTTGAAGGGACAACGTACCGCTCGGGGGTATCAACATCTTCATCTAGACCGGAGCGATTGTTAATGATGATCTGAGGTTGAAGTTCTCGAACCATTCTGTTGAGCTGCTTGGAGCGCCAGTATTTGGCAGCTGTAGGGGATTCTCCCTGCTCTATTAGTGTCCTGGTAAATGCAATACTTGGAATCCATTCACCATCATAAAAGAGGTAGTCGATCTTTCCGTAATTACTTAATAGCTCTTTTACCTGAGCATGGGCTTGCTCGACCATCTCATTAAAACCTTGCGGATCTTTTTCTGGACCTCGGAAGTAGCCTGGAAACCTCCAGTCCAAAAGTGAGTAATAAAAGCCTACTCTCATACCAAATTTGCGACAGGCCCTGACGTATTCAGCGAAAAAATCTCTTTTTGCAGCAGTCTTCACAGAAGAAAAATCACTAACTTTAGAATCAAAGAGGCAGAAACCATCATGATGTCTAGTAGTTAGAACCATGTATTTCATGCCAGCTTCTTTGGCTAATTTCACCCAGCTCTCAACGTTAAACTCTTTAGGAGGGTGAAACTCTTTTGCCAGCTGCGCATACTCCTCTTTTGGGATGCGCTCTCGGTACATTACCCAGCAATCTCGACCTAAGACGGAGTAAAGGCCCCAGTGGATGAACATACCAAATCGGGCTTCATTCCACCACTTCATCCTCTCCTCGTGCTCTCTTCTCTCGGTACTCTTAAAACGCACCTTTTTTATGCTCCAGTCTTTTGGTTTGGATAGCCTTTGCTTTTTTTACTTCGTTATTATCGTCATGGATCCAGTGGATTTTGAGGCAGCCCTTTACTGAGTATTTACGTTTCTACTAACCCTTTAAAACCTGAGTTTAACTTGTGTTTCCTCCTTTAATGTGTATAATGGCATCTAAAACCCATATCGGAGGCCATCTTAGCACCAAAGGAGGAATGTTTTGAATTGCAAAAGAAAAATTGCTGATTTCTCCTTAAGAGAGACCACCCGAAAGTTTACCAAGATCAATCTTCAGATTAGCTTGCCCCATCAAAAGAAGTTCCCCAAATCAAGAGAAAGGCTTCTCTCCTTCTATCAGTACCGAAGGAGAAAGATCCACGTTGAGAAAGGAAGTATTCAAGGAGGTTTGCCACGCCTCATCTGGACCCTCATTGACTTTAGCTTCGTAAGATCCCTCGCAACTGACTTCGCCGCTACCCCCTAACAAGATTAGCAATTATTCTTGTTGTACAAGCAGTTTAACCTCTGTAATTTGGAAAGGTCCTATCTGTTCGAGCTTCTCTCCAGACAAGGATCGCAGCTCCTCGTACTTTAGTTTTTCTTCCTTAATGTTCATGTTTAAAGGGATTGTCTTTCCGTTAGTCTCATAGACTCTAAGTACTATTTTTTTCTCTCTGACTCCAATAGAGGTAGGAATAAGACCCGGATTAGATAGTTTAAGAAAACTTGCTTGAGGAGGTAGATCCCCTCCTTTTCTTCGAAACAGCTCAAAGGAAATCAAAGGCTGGTTGAAGCTTTGGGCTGCCTCAGGCACAGAGGCCTGCTTCCAGGTGTCAAGGTGAGGGTATATTGAGTACCCATATACCTGCTTTCCCTTTAAACTTAAATCCATAGGCTTTTTCCAGTGGGTCTCCCCCATAATTCTGTTGCCAAATTCATCTCCCGATGTCCCCCAGGCAAGTATATTGGCAATTGTGCTATTACGTACCCAATGTTTGACCGTGCCCCTATTAAAATAAGCCAGTCCTTTTTTGTTATCACTTATATCTATCCACCTTATAGCAAACAATGGTCGATTCTCTTTTCCTTTTACTGCTCCAAAGGCAATATCGTGATATATATCTCCTTGAAAACTTAACGGCCAATAAACATTTAATTTGCTCTCGTCATTCCAGTAGTTTCCAAGGTAGGTATCCTGAAATTGAAAGCAAACGTTAAAATCAATACGGGGAAATCCTTTATACAAGAGAATATGCATGATAACTCGTATGTCGGCTATATCTCCTAAACAGGTAAGGACACTAGCTACAGGCCCTTCGCTTACCCTCATTTTTCGGCACATCCCAGAAGTGCTTATCCAATCCCCAGAAGGAAACTGAGCCTTTATTTCATTACCTTGATACTTGGATGTATCTATAAGCTCTGATTCAGCTTCTTTGAGATATAAACTGTTAAAAGTTCCATCAGCTCTTATGCTTGCCTTATAGTATTCGTTTTGAAATACGTATTCTCCAACCTGATCTTCCTTCTCTCCAGAGGATGTAGCTGACTGAAGAGCATAAGCGGCATAACCCCAACCAGGGAGGTTTGAGATGAAGAAGAGCTCAGCGGTGTGGAGAGACCCATCTTCAAATCTCCGCGTATTCAAAAGCTGACAAGGAACATCTTTCCCGCTAAACGTCTTAATCTGAACCCCTCTTGCCTCTCCCTTTGCAAATTGGAGATTAGTTTTAACAATATCCTTCCTTTGTTTCGGATAGGTGTTACATACCAAAAGTGATTTCCCTTCCGTTGCAAATGAGGTATCAATTTTGCTCGCTAGATTCTCAGCACAAGAAAGAGAAATTTTCTTACATTCATCTTCCACTTCATATAACCAGTAGATACTTTTCTTCCTTAGTTCGGGTCCACCTACCCAATAGGCATCGTGGTGTTGGGCAGTAAGAATTTTTTCCCATATAGGATGAAAGTCAGGGACAGATTTCCCTGTAAGAAGAAAGGTAAGGGCACCCATGCTTTGTGCTTGAAGAACTGCCATTACAGCCTTCCTATTGGCCTTTCCCAGGAGTTCGCCATCTACCCCTTCCACATAAGACCAATAGTTGAAAATCCGCGCCTTTGATTTAGGAGGTCTTTCTTCTATTCTCTTTTTTATTGCTTCATCTAACAGTACAAACTCAGCATTCTTTGTGTTTTTCTCAATCCATTCTTCATCCACCTCTATCATGTCCGGAAACGTTGCTTTTATGATAGGACCCTGGAAGAGATCCTTTTGAACTTCAAAAGTAAGATCCTTATCTTCACATCCATCTACATCATCTAGAAGGTAAAAAGGTATTACGGTTCCATCCAGTCCCTGCCACAGGGTGGATTCTTCTCCTTGCAGGCAAGAAAGGCGCTCTCTATAGTTGATTAACTCATGTTCGGTTAGAAATGCAATAGCGTAAGGGAATAAAGATACAGTAGCGCTTTTGTATTCTAAACTAGCTAGAATCTGGGGGACTTGTTCATTCAGACCTGCCTCCTGTATCCCGTAGCAGGTAACTTTGTGGTCTAAGATATCCTCTATTATCTTTCGACCACATTGAAACTGATGGAGACATGACTCTGATCCAAGCACTTGCAAATGCGGCTGGGAATAAGTCCCGTTGATTACCGTGAGACGTCCTTGTTTTAAAAACTCTTTTATTTTTTTTACCAAACTGGGGGCCTTCTGAGCAAGATCTTTGAGTTCCTTTGCCGAGATATCATAAGATATGCGAAACCGAGGATACCTCTCCAGTACTTCCACGTTTCTTCTCATCCGAGATATATAATCCCAGATATTTCGTGCTCCCCAGGGAGGCGTTCTTTCTGCACATACGCTATCATGTTCAATAAGCAGGTTCATAGGGTGCTGGCAAAGAGCAAATTTCCATTTTCTTGATGACATTTAAACCTCCTTCGTGAAAATTTTGTTAGAATTCCAGTAAAGCAAATCCCTAAAACTGGACAAAATTAGGTTAAAGTTGTCAATGTATCCGGCAAATCAGATAAATTCAATATGAAAATAGGACTAAGCTTTCCTGAAGGAAATCAGCAAACTGGAACAAATATGTGAACAGGGTCTGAACCTGCGGTAACCGAGACAACCATCAAATGTCCTAACCGCAAAGAGCAAAGTATTAGGCTTGCCAAGCAGCCCATATTTGGTCCTACTATTTTTTACCCTTTGAGAGCTCCTTCAGTCAAACCAGTTATGAATTGTTTCTGCAAGAAGAGTATGAGAATGATCGTGGGAAGCGCAGCAATAATTGCCGCTGCTATCAGCGGACCGTAGTTCATCCCATACATACCAATAAAATTATAGATACCTGTGGTAACTGTTCTCTTAGTACTTGAGGAGATTAGAGTTAGCGCTATAATGAATTCATTCCACATAAATAAGAAGTTATATAGTAGGATACCCGCCAAGTTTGATCTCGACAGAGGTAACACAATACTAAAAAATATGTTTAGATTTGAACTTCCATCTATCATTGCGGCCTCATCTAGTTCCTTTGGTATTTGATCAAACGCATTTTTTACAAGCCATAAGCTGAAGGGAAGCTGTAATGCGCTATATATTAATATTAGAGGGATATAGGAGTTAAGGAACTTAAGTCTGCTTAGAATTACATACTGCCCAACCAGACAAATCAAAAAAGGAATCATAACAAAAGTCAAGAAAAGTATGAATAGAAAATTCTTACCCGGGAAATTGTATCTCGAAAATGAAAATGCTGCAAACGTAGCTAATGCTGTTGTGAGGACTGCTCCAGTACTCACAATTATTAAACTATTCTTTACATATTTGGGCATGAGTGTTGCTCTCCACACAACTTTATAATTCTCTAATGTAAATTTCTTGGGAATGAGTTTATCTGCAGAACGCATAATCTCATCGGGGGCCTTGAAAGATGTTGACACTGCCCATAGAATTGGAATGAGTATAGTTAATACTACTATTACCAGAAGGGTAACAAGAACAAGATTTTGCAAGCAGTCTTTTTTTGCCATATGCTTACCTCTTTAGTACGAGACGAATACGTTCGAGCTCTGCATGGTCTGGGATACATACCACTGAGTCCAGAATTAAGTTGAAGATGAATTCCTATCTATTCATGGTATGACACTATTGACTTTCCCCTAATTGGACCTTTTAATAACTTCGCACTTTTTGACAGCCTGGCCTCTAAGTTAAGGACATAAGAATTATTTCTCTGGCATATTGTAAAATACTAACAGCTCTTTTAATCATGATTTCCTGTCTTTCAAGGAAAGTGAACAGTATCATTCTATCCGCTTCTCTTATTGATAAATACTTGCTGACTTTTTAAGAGCGTGAAAATATACCACTGTCAAGAGCAAGTTGACGATGAGGAGAAAAATAGCTATGCATGCCCCAGAACTGAAATTCAAGAATTCAAAGGCGGTCTTATACATGTATAGTGCTACAACATTTGTGGAATTGAAAGGTCCACCCCCCGTCATGATTAGAATAATATTAATAAGATTAAAAGTTCCAATACTAAATATAATAGTTAGTATTAGAAGAATAGGGGTTATCAAAGGCAAAGTAATTTTTATTAACATTTGCCAACCAGATGCTCCATCTATTCTGGCACTTTCATACAAGGGTTGAGGAATGCTTCTTAAACCAGCGAGGATAAATATGAATGCAAATGCTACTCCTTTCCATGTATTTGCGATAATAACAATTAACATTGCCAGAGTCGGGTCTGACAACCAACTGTACTGTGGAAGACCCAATTTTTGCAGAGTAATATTTAAAAATCCTACCTGTGGGTTGCACATCCATTTCCAGAGAATTGAGGCCGTAACATCATTCAAAACCCATGGCAGCAGAATTATGACTTGAAAAAGTCCCTTGGCTGGTACTTTGGTATTAATAAGAAGTGCCAATATTAGCCCAATCAAAAGATGCAAGAATATTGTCCCAGCAACAAAAATCCCACTTTTACCTAAACTTTGAACAAGCATGGGATTTCGAATAGTTTGAGTAAAGGGTTTCAAGCTTGTAAGGGAATCCGTGCTCAAATAAAAGCTATATACAATAGGATAGGTTAAGACAAGAACTATCAGCAATAGAGCGGGTAAAAGTAGGAAGTAAGCATTTTTATTCTTTTTAATAGCAGTCCAGGTGCTATTTCGCTTAGAGGCGTCATTTTCCTTAGGACCGTTAATTTTGGTGTACATTTATTGTGCTTTTAATAAATATCGTTTATTATGATAACTACCCTATAGTCGTACCATTACAACACCAAAACTTAGACATAAAGCTACAGTGGTCTCCACTGATGATTAATGACTTTGGGACTGGTAGGCTTTTTCCGAAACATACAAGTGATCCTCCGAAACTGGGTGCAATAATAGTTTAACAAATCCACTTCTTCCTCTCTTCCTTGTCAATTCTCAGTACATACTAATCCATGGAATAACAGTTAGGTGGGGCTCATTCATTGAACCCCACCTAAGTACCTCTCAGGTGTTACTAATATGTACTGTTGAATGCCTCTGCAGCTTCAATCAGAGCCTCTTCTGGAGTCTTGATACCCATAATTGCCATCTGGATCGCATTATTTAATCCATCTAACAGCTCCTTGTAATGGGCATGCTGAGGAAACGATGCGGCTGCTTCTTTAATGTAATCACTAATCAGAGGCATATATCCTTTCTTAAAGAAAGGGTCATCCAAAGCGGGGTAACCGATAGGGTAATTCCCACCTTGCGTGGCTTTTCCAAGCACGACTTGACCTTTCGTTCCGGCAAAGCACTCGATAACCTCCCATGCTGCGTCTTTTGATGTGCACTGCTTGGATATTGCCCAGACCCAACCACCAGCATATATCTTATCCTTCCCGCCTTGAGGAATCGGAATCCTAGTAATACCTACCTTACTCCAAATCTCGGGGATCATCATCAATTTAGACATTTGCCAAGTTCCCATAGGAGCCTGGGCGTAGACGCCACCCGAAAAACCCAGGAAAAGGTCATCCATGGAGGTTTCCACACCTGGAGGCATCACCTTATACTTATTTGCCAGATCAACATGGAATTGCAACGCTTTCACACCAGCATCAAGGTGGTAGGTTGCCTTACCGTTGACTGGAGGGGTTATCGGTTTTCCCCCACAGGGTAGAAGAAAATAAAACCATCTCTCAGGAGTTACCAGGGTTTTTGAAGTAATTGTCCCAAAACCCCAAACTTTTTTGCCGTCAACTTTCCTTGTCAAAGGTATTGCGTTAGCGGTGAGTTCTCCCCACGTGTGCGGCACTTCTAGACCTAATTCATCGTGCCAGTCCTTCCTGTAGTAGAACAGTACCGTATCAGTAAAGTATGGAATGCCCATTATTTGGTTATCAAAGGTACAGTCGGCCATAAAGTTGGGAAAGATTTGGGGACGATTATCCCATTTGCGTTCATAGTAATCGTTCAGAGTAGCGAGAGAATCTAAATTTACATGAGTAGCGAGCAAGTGACGTCGGAGGTGAACAACATCGGGCGGATTCTCTGCTTGGGAAGCGATAGCAAAATTCCTCTCTATAACTTCATGAGAAAGAGCTACATATTCAATTTTTATGTCAGGGTGGGTGCTTTCAAAATCGGCCAGCATCTGTCTCACATATTTTGAGCCAGGCTCATCAATACTTGGATCCCATGTTCCCCATGTGACAACCTTAGTTTTTGCCAGGGAAACAGCAGATAGTGAAAAAAACAACGATACGCAAACCAACAGTAAAATAACCACCACACGTTCCTTTTGTCTCATTTGTTGTATCCTCCTTGCTTTGACACGGTTCACTTTTTTATGAAAGTTCCCAAAGAGAAACATCAATTATCCAACTCTTTTCTTCAGGTGACTTCCATTCCCAGGCTGAAGTGGCCTACTATCTTTTCACCTCCTTTTCGGCCTTTTATTTTTAGCCTTATTTTCCTCTCAAATTAACATCTATTAAGCAAAAAGTTACTTCAACGTTGTGCAAGTTTCTTCTTCCATAAAAATTACTTCTTAACCTTAAATACTTATGCGTGCGATTTAAGAGTTCTTAGCACTTCACCAGCAGATTGTCGTATTTTTAATTGAACATCTAGCACGACCTCTTTTGGCCTTTTTCTTTTTTTTCTCACTTGTTCAAATAGAAGCTCCCCTGCCATCTCACCTAACCTAGAAGAGGGCTGAGCAACGACAGTTAAAGGGGGATTAACATGATCAAACCAAGGCAGGTCATCAAAGATTACTAATCCTATTTCCTCTGGAATCCGGATTTTCCTTTCTCTTAGAGCATCCATAGCTCCGAGTCCCATAAGATTATTACAGGCAAAGATAACTGTTGGAGGTAAACTAAGAGAAAGAAGTTCTAAAGTCAGAAGGTAGCCACTTTGTTTTTTGAAATCCCCGATTTTGATTAAATCCTTATCTTCTGGTATAGAATGCTCCCTCAGTGCTTTTAAATAACCTTCCAATCTTTCTTTACCGGTAGTAGAGTTAAAGGGTCCCGCTATGATTCCGATTCTCTCATGACCTAAACTTATCAAATGTTCAATAAGTTGTTTACTACCTTCTATGTTATTTACTAAAACAACATCCACATTTAGGTTTTGTATTCTTTTATCAAGTAAAACAACTGGAATGTCTCGTTCTGTGAGGAACCTTATATGCTCATCGTTATCTCCTCCAGGAACAATAATTATCCCGTCTACTCGTTTACTATAAAACATCTCGGCTGACTCTTTTTCTTTGTCGGTATCGTAATCAGTATTTGTAACAATAATGTCATAGTTCTTTTTACCTAGATATGTTTCAATTCCCTGCAACATTTCTGAGAAAAAGGGATTCCTAAGATCGCAAATAATTAAACCAACCGTCCCTGTTTTTTTACTTCTTAAGCTCCTAGCAACTATATTTGGGCGATAACCAAGCTCTTTTATTGCCTTGAGTACGTTTGCTCGGGTTTGTCTACTTACGAACCGGGTCTTGCTAATTACGTGCGAAACAGTGCTTGTAGAAACTCCAGCTAACTTAGCCACCTCTTTAATAGTTACCGGATTTCTTCTCATAATACTTTTTGTTTAATATAAACGTTTGCGTAACCGTTTATATTATATCAAATTTAAGTCCACTGTCAAGACCTCGATTTGAATCAGCTAAAATGTAACCGTAGGAGTATATGTTGAATCATCAAAAATGTAACCGAAATGTGCTATCATGCTCCTTGACCTGATGATGAGTCAAGGAGGAAAGGACAATGGACATGCACTCAAGAAATGAGTACCTCAAGGAGCTGCAACAAAGATACTTTCAGACTCGATCTAAGAAAGAAAAATCGTCTATTCTGGATGAGTACTGCAGGAACACTCATCAGAATAGAAAGTACGTCATTAGAAAGATACGCTTCTTCCGTTCCTCTGCCCCCCGCAGGAGAAAGAAGAGAAAAGTAATCTACGATGGTTATGTGAAGGCAGCTCTGGCAAAAGTGTGGGAGATCTTTGATTACCCCTGTGGGCAACTGCTTGCTCCGCTCCTCAAGACTGAAGTAGCAAGACTCAGGCAGTTCGAGGAGATCTTTATTCCCAATGAGGTAGCAGAAAAGCTCAAGACAATCAGTCCCGCCACCATAGATAGAAAGCTCAAACATCAAAGGGAAGTGCTCCATCTAAAGAGAAGCCGCGCAAAACCCAAGTCTTCTTCTCTCCTCTACAGAAAGATACCCATACGGCTCACCGAATGGGATACCTCCAAGGTAGGCTTTCTGGAGATAGACCTGGTCAATCACTGTGGTTCCTCCACCCAGGGCCTGTATATCTGTTCATTAAATACCGTAGAGATATCCTCCGGCTGGTGGGAGGCTGAAGCAGTGATGGGAAAAGGACAGGATCCTACCTTTGAGGCTCTCAAGAGAATACGAGAAAGAGCACCGTTTCCCTGGTGTGGGATTGACTCTGACAATGATACTCCGTTCATCAATCATCACCTCATTGAGTACTCAGAGAAAGAGCATCTTGAGTTTACCCGCTCAAGGCCAAATAGAAAGAACGATAACGCCTACATTGAACAGAAGAACTCCGGCTCATTGTGAGAAAGACGGTTGGGTATCTACGTTATGACACTGACAACGAACTCACTATTATGAACTCACTGTATGAGAATGAGCTAAGGCTCTACAAAAACTTCTTTTCTCCGGTGATGAAACTGAAAAGAAAGATAAGGATTGGGAGCAAGGTAAAAAGACAGTACGGCATTCCCAAGACTCCTTACCAAAGACTCATAGAATCAGGACAGATCTCTGAGACGGCAAAGAGGGAACTGAAGATCCTGTACCAGACTCTTAATCCGGCAGAGCTCAAAAGAAAGATCGATAGGAAAACCCATGAGCTCTACAAGGCTTACCAAGAGAAAAGAAAGGGAGGAGAAGCCACTCCGTTCAAAAAACAAACACCTCGTACGGTTACATCTTTCATGATTCAACAACCTCCAACTGGGTTACCTCATGATATGATTTGACACGGACCTCGCATTAGATTCTTTTATAGTACCTTTTGCAGGTTCCCTTGGCAGGAAGTAAACAAAATTTGTAGTGGTCGAGTGTGTAGCAAGTATATCTTACTCTAGAATCTCACCCAGGGGTTTAATTTTATCCTTAGCTTCATCATAGCAAAAGGTAGGAATCGGTAAGGTGGTGAAGTCATTTGCCTCTCGCTGAAAGTCATTTAGCTGGGGAGTCTCGGTGGCAATGCTGTTGAGCAAGACCATATCCCGGAATTTTCTGGGGAAATGATATTCCTCAATTCTTTCTAGGGCGTCCCTGTAACCTTCAGGCCCACCGTTCACAATTGTGGCATTTATATCTCCCAGGCCGGAGTGGACCATTACCCTCAAATTAACATTGTGATAGGCCTTGTCCACCCCTTCGAGAAGATTCTGAAAATAATTTTGCCATCTAACTCCATCCTGAGAGACCCATAAAGAATCCCAGAAAATCCATGTGCAGGCGACTATAGCAAAGGCAGGGATGCCGTGGGAGATAAAAAGCCAGGGAAAGCCCAGGTGCACCAGATTATTCCATAGATAAAGGGGATGTCTCCATCTCCATTTTCCGTAAACAGATGGTAGTTCCCTGAGATAGTAACTTAAAAGGGAGTCCTCCTGTCGGAAGGTATCCAAAAGGGCATTTTGAATGCGCATCCCCGTCTCTTCCATTCTCTCTGGACTGAACTGTTTTGGACTTATGGAATCAAAGCCAAGCAAGACCTCCCTCTCCTCCTCGGTTCCCACATAGAGCAGCGCCTCCAAGGGAAGGTTTCTCCTCTGGATGTTCTCAAAGGTCTCCGCCCTGAAAATGAGGCCGGGGACACTTTCCCTGGGACAGGGAATGACTATCCTCTCCCCGGACTTAGCGCAAAGGAGGAACATCTCCAGACTGTTAGCCTCTACCCTCTCGTTCTTCCCTATCACCTTGCTCTGAGAGATGCTAGAGGACAGGCATAAACTTCGATAAAGATTTCGTACAGCAAAGATGTTGTCGGGATAGGGAAACTGCTCTGTGATATGGAAGAAATTGATTATCCTCTCCCTCGTTCCCTTGGGAACAATTTTCAAAAGAAGGCTCTCGCCGGTAAGCTGAGCGATGATATCTCGGTAGGCCTCTTCTACTAACTCACAAGTTCGTGCTTTTTCTGAATCTGTCTCCTCTCTCCACCTTTTCTTGAAATAATCTCGAAGGTACTGATACTTACGTAGAGGCTCAGCGCGTGAGGGATCGAGCTCCAGGCTACCATAAATCTCCTTGGCCTCGTTGAGGGCACCTGTTATGTTGGGATCTTTTCCCCTTTGCCAGAAGGAGGAGATGACCTTCCTTGTCCGTCCCGCTATCCTCAAGCGAAGGTAATTTATGAAATTGGCTAAAAGAGTTTGAGGCCAAAGAAGGATGATGATCCAAAACTGCTTGACGGATAAAACCATCATTAAATAAAGAATGAGTCCCCTGATGCCCCGATTTCTTAAGCTCCTCCCCATCCCTCCCAGGGTCTCCTCAAAATGAAGAAGGGTTGAATACGCATTTTCTCGGGAGCTGATATTCTCGGCCAAATGCTGCAGCTCTCCGTCGGAAAGAGGATACTCGCTTTCCGGCTCAAAGATCTCGTACTTTACTGTGTGATAGCCCCGAGAAAACCGCCTGAAAAAATCCTCCGTCTTCTCCGTCCAGGCAAACCAGGCTCCTCTTTTTCCTCGGCCTTGATTAAAGCCAGGTAGAACTAATACAAACCTTTTTATGTGCTTACTTTTTACTGACCAGACAGGCACTTTATTCACCTCTCTTTAGTTCGTTGTTCGTAGTTCATTGACTAAAGCCTTCGAACATAAACCATATCTTTTTATCGATGAACCATGAACAATGAACTATGAACTATTAAATAACCTCCTCGGTTATTTTGGAGACCAGGCTTCGGTAACCATGGGAATCCATAAAGCTCACCTTGGCCTTCACATCCCTTATCTCGATAAGAGAGGCAAAGTAGAGGTTCTCCCGAACCTTCTTCACCAACGTCTGAAGGATTTCCTGCTTCTTTTCCTCTCCCCACTCGCCTTTCATAATCCTTATCAATTTTTCAGCTATATATTCCTGAAGCATTATCCTCTGTACGGCGGACCAGACGGTCTCAAAACCTCTCAACTCCGAAATGCTCTCAGGATCGGATAGGTATTTTTTAAACTCCTCCGGGTCCTTTCTCAAGGCATCATATTCTTCCCTGACCATCTCCAGAGTATCCCTCTTTATCTTCTCCACCCAGCTTCTAAACTCCTCAATCTCAGCCAGCTTTCTTTCCCTCTCCTTCCTTGAAAGATGGCTATATCTCACCTTTGCCTCTTCTCTCTCCAGGCTTCTTAGAGTCAAATCTATACCCGGCTCTATCATCTCGGCATATGTCCCATACTGATAGGTCATCACGGGGCTTCTGAAGATCTGGGACTTTATGATCTCCCTCATCCTTCCTTCGTTCCATAGCTTTTTAAAATAGGAGCCGGAGAAGACCTCCTCCATCTCCTCCTCATCCTCAAGGTCTATTAATGGACTTTCCCGAAGGTCAAAGAGCTCTCCTCTCCATTCATCAACTATGGAGGTGATATCCCTTCTTAGCCTCTTCGTCCCCTTGCCGTCATAGTCATATTTAGTCCAGGCCTCCTTATCCTGGGGAACAAAGTCGAAGCTGATCTCGACCACCTCAAAATATCCTCCGTATGCCCCGGCCAGAAGCTTCAGTCCCTTCTTATACAAAGTATCGGTAGGAGCAGTGAATATCATATAGGAGATAAACTTTTGGGGCTGGCTGAAATCTATCTTATGAGAAAAGACCAGGGGAAGAGGCAGTTGCCAGAAGAGTTCCTTCTTGGGGAAAATGGACATTCCCTGGCCAAATCTGTAGACCTTCACCCCTCTGGAGAAAAGAGGTGCCTTTTGGGTAGCCCTCTCTTTGACTCCCCATCTTAAGTAGGTGGCCGTAAGAACTTCATCCGAGCCCAATACCCTGAAGCTCAAAAGAGAGGCGAAGGTAAACAAGATTACCCCTGAAAAGGCAAGGCTCCTTTTAAGATTGCTCCCAAAGAAGCTAAAGAGATGGGAAATCCTCTCATAACCCTTTTTTGTTCTTACCCCCTGACAGAGAAGGCGCTCTACTTTCAGCTTGAGCTCCTCAATCCTCCTTCTCTGTCTCCACTCAGTTTTTACCTTAAGACGTCTGAAGAATACTCCCTTGACCGCCTTCTCTCCCTGGAGAATGTCTATCTTTGCCTCTCCAAAGAGATGATAGAGCCTGTCATAGAAGTTGCTTAAATTTTCTCCTCTTTCATGGGTAATATATGGATTGTCCCCGAAATGAAAGTTACCGGCGGTGTTTCTCAAGCTCTCGAATCCCTCCTCGATATCCTCCAACCACCTTATCCTTTCCCTTTTCCCCTTCACATTTTTCAAAGAATCAAAGCTGGAGTGGATCTGCTGGCGTATTAAGGAGGTCGCATTTAAAAAATTCCTCAGGTGGCGTGACTTCTCTCTGAACCCCTTTGCCAGGATACTTAAGGTAAAATCAAAATCTCGACCAACCAGGGGAAAAAACTCCTCCGGCGATGAATCTGTTGTGGCCACCTTGAGTGGCACCATCTGAAAGCCCTCCAAATAATGAAGGAGCAAATTAGCCCTCAATTGGTCAAGCTTGATCACCACCCCCTCAAGGAAAACCTCCCTCCTTGCCCTCTGGCTGAGCTCCTCAAGAATCCCCTCAAATCGCTCGGACCAATCCCTGGCAAAATCAAGGCTTACCTGGTAGCTAGTTAAGATCTCCTCCAGGATATCTCTCAGGGTGGTAATCTTCAGGAAGACCTTTTCCTCTCGAGCAGCCGCCTCGATGTTCTTCAAACACCGCTTAACCTGCTTGGCGAAGTAGTCCCGGGAGCTTCTACCAAACCGAGCATAAATCCGGGTGTATTGGGAGCGGAAGTTAGCCTGAACCCATCTTTTAGCTCCTACAAAGTTCCTTATGAAAGAGAGACCAGGAACAAAAGCAATGACCACTCCCTGAAAGATCCTGGTTAGGATATCCCCCAAAATGCCCTCCAAGAAAACCGTTGCCGGAACCCAAAACCAGGGAAAGTTAAAGATCGTCCAGTAGATAAAATAGCCAACTGCACAGGCAGCGGTGAACCTCAAAAAAATTCGAAGCTTAAAAATACCCCAAT
>DAOVGK010000023.1 GCA_030672445.1 Candidatus Aerophobota bacterium | reverse complement strand
TTGCTTCAAGAAAAAGAAGAGGATGAAGAAAAAAAGCTGGAGATCTCATCCTACCTTCTGAGGTGCCAGGAGACGAAAACTAATCTGAGTAAAATCATCCGCCAAGAAGAAAAAGATTACGTCTACTGGGTGGAGTTTTCGCCTGCAAAGAGGGGTGTGAGGTGTGCTTTACACGCAGCTCCGGTAAATATTGCCGAAGAGCTAAAGCTGAGGGTTTTTCAGAAGGTAAAATTGGCTGTTCTGACCTCAGCCACCTTATCTACCAATAGAAGTTTTAATTATATACGAGAAAGGTTGGGATTGGAAGAGGGAGAAGAGCTTCTTCTTGACTCCTCCTTTGATTATACCCAGCAAGCTCTTCTTTACCTCCCTTCACATATGCCTGACCCCTGGCAGCAGTCGACGTTATTTTCTCTTAGAGCAACAGAGAAGATCAAAAAGCTCTTGGCCATAATCAAGGGATACACTTTCGTCCTTTTTACCAGTTTCCAAATGCTTAATGAGGTTTACGAAGAGCTTAGGGGGGATCTAACCCATCTTAAGATTTTAAGACAGGGAGATATGCCACGTTACCGGCTTTTAGAGGAATTCAAAAAAAGTGAAGATTCTGTTCTCCTGGGAACCAGCAGCTTCTGGCAGGGGGTTGATGTTCCGGGCAAGGCACTACAGTGTGTGATTATTACCAAGCTTCCCTTTTCTGTACCCAATGAGCCTCTGGTGGAGGCCAAAATGGAGTTTCTACAGGCTCAGAATAAAAATCCTTTTCTTCATTATCAGCTTCCTCAGGCTATTATCCTGCTCAAACAGGGATTTGGCCGCCTCATTCGCAGCAAGAAAGACAGGGGAGTGGTGGCCATTCTTGATCCTCGCCTTAAGAGCCGTAGTTACGGAAAGATGTTTCTTGATTCCTTGCCTCAGTGTAAAATAACTTCCAGTTTATCTAAAGTAAAAGAATTTATGAAAGAAACGAGTCCAATACCGTGATTAAGTGCCTCCATTGTGGCAAAGAATCATACTTGATTGCCGAGAGTTTGGGCATTTGTGGGGACTGCATCAGGAAAGATTTTGAAGAGGTTCTTCCCTATATTAAGAAAGCCCATTATGGCAGCCGGGATGAGTTTAACCTTCCTAGATGCCCACCACAGGATCCTACCGGAATAGCCTGCCGAAGGTGCGTGAATGATTGTATAATTCCTCTGGGGAAAAGAGGATACTGCGGGTTAAGACAAAATCAAGAGGGAAAACTTTTTGGGGGAAGTAAAAATGAAGGGAATCTTGATTGGTACTACGATAATCTTCCTACCAATTGCGTGGCTGATTGGGTCTGTCCCGCAGGAACAGAAGCCGGCTACCCTACTTATTCTTATTCTAAAGGTCCTGAGTATGGCTATAAGAATCTGGCCGTCTTTTATTATGGTTGTAGTTTTAATTGTCTTTTTTGCCAGAACTGGCACTGGAGAGACGGATTAAATAGGAAAAGACGGACAGGCGCCCGGCAATTAGCCGCAGCAGTGGACAGCCGAACTGCTTGTATCTGCTATTTTGGTGGTGATCCCACTCCCCAGCTTCCTCACGCCCTGGAGGCTTCTCGTCTAGCTCTAGAAAAGAATAAAGATCGTATCCTGCGTGTCTGTTGGGAGACTAATGGGACGATGAGTTTTTCTTATTTAGAGAAAATGGCTGAGGTATCTTTAACCTCAGGAGGATGTATTAAGTTCGATCTAAAAACCTGGCATGAGGAGTTAAATATTGCCCTCTGTGGAGTAAGTAACAAGAGGACCCTGGAAAATTTTGCTCGATTGTCCTCCTGGGTAGAGAAAAGGCCCGATCCTCCTTTTCTCATTGCCAGCACCTTACTTATCCCTGGCTACGTGGACGAGAAAGAAGTTTCAGCCATTGCTCATTTTATCTCCTCTTTGAATCCTGATATTCCTTATTCCCTGTTAGCTTTTTATCCCCAGTTTTATATGCATAATCTACCCACTACCTCCAGATCTCATGCAGAACAATGTAAGAAGGCGGCTGAAAGAGAAGGCCTTAAAAGGGTGCATATTGGTAATTTGAACCTTCTAAGTAATGCCTATTAGGTATAGCACTCTACTCTTTCTTATCTCCTTATCCGGCAATTGTTTTCTTTATCGCACCGAAATCCATCTTCTCCATATACTTGTACAGAATATTCTTATCGGTGATTTCCGATCCTTTCACCGTGATCAAAGTCTTTCCCTCAAGGATGAGAGAGAGCTCGCCCTCTTTATCTTTGGCGGAGAACTTTTCAACAGCCTTCTCCCCTTTAACTCTTACGAGCTTGGCATTAGGCTCTCCGGCCAACATCATAGGGTTGGTTAAAAACATCATTACTGTCTGCAACAGAGGTGACTCGGTCAGGATTTCAATTTCTATGAATTCCCCCGTGTCTTCTTTGTGGTAGGCCCTGCTAGCGGTTACGCCTCCACCGAAAAATCCCATGGGGGCAGCCGACGCGCTGGCTTCCTCGGCTGTCCATCCCGCCAATGGATCAGGTAATAGCTTCTTTAGCTGTTCCGCCTGGAGATTCTGAATTTGACCAACGACAAATTGAAGCTCGTCCACTGCCTCGGAATATTTTTTCTCCTGGTATAGTTTCTTGGCTCTTTCTATAGTGTCTGAGATTTCATCGGCCCGAGCTCCTGCCATCCCCATAAGCCCCAAAATTACTACCGCTAGGACTATCACACCTTTTTTCATTTTTTCCTCCTCAAAATTTAGCTGTCTTTAGTGAACTAACTCTTTCCTTATTTTATAAAGCAGCAACATTATTATAGCAGAGCCTTAAAAAATTGACAAGAAACACGTAAGAACAGTTGATCTTGAAAGAATTTATGGTAAATTTTAAATAGATCTATGGGGTGGGAAAAATGAATATTGGTGATGTTAACTTTTTGAGTAATACCTATCAGGGAAGAAGGAAAAAATGATGTCGAGATATGTTTTTGAAGGTAGGTCTTGACTTTTCTATTAAATTCTTGACAAATCTGAATATAGGGCTACGGTGGTTACTGAAGATCCTAGGTTTTCTCTACTCGGAAAAGACAATCATCTACAGACATTTGGATTAGCTAAAAAAGATGACTTATGTGATTAAGAAATTAGATGCGCATAGCAAGCTAAAGATACTGGGAGAAGTGGCCAGATTTGATGTCTGTGGGTTTCCTTCAGTGTTTTCTGGGAAGAACAAAAAGTTTCAGCGGTTTAAGTTTATTTATCCTGCGGTAGGAAAGAAAGGCCGCTGCATTCGATTGTTTAAGGTCTTACAAAGTAATGTCTGCGAAGGAAACTGCTTTTATTGTAGTAATAGAAAGGATAGGAATTTTCAAAGGATTAGCTTTACCCCTGATGAACTTGCTAAACTATTTCTTCAATATTATTCAAAAGGATTGGTGGACGGACTTTTCCTTTCCTCAGCCATTAATAGGTCGGCTGATCAGTCAGAGGAAAAAATGCTCAGGACTGTCCAGCTAGTTCGTAACAGATATGGTTATCGCGGCTACATTCATTATAAAGTACTGCCTGGTACTGATGAATCAATAATTGATGCGGCTGCTCGGCTTGCTGATCGACTTTCCATAAACCTTGAGGCACCAAGTGCGAATTATTTAGCTGAGCTTTCACCCAGTAAGAACTATGCCTCAGATTTAGTGGGCGGATTAGAGAAAATTGTCAGAGTCAACCGCCAAAAACCTCTGAAGGCTGGCATAACTACTCAACTGGTGGTGGGAGCAGCTAAGGAGACAGACAGAGAGATATTGAATCTCTCAGGCCAGCTTTATCGTGGTTATAAACTCTGGCGGGTGTATTACAGTGCCTTCATGCCCATTCTGGATACTCCTCTGGAAGAGCTGCCTCCCTGTCCGCCTCTTCGTGAGTACAGGCTCTACCAAGCTGATTTTCTTTTAAGGGGATACGGATTTACACCTCAGGAGCTTGTCTTTGAAAAGAATGGCAACCTGCCGCAAGATTATGATCCTAAACTTGCCTGGGCTCTGAGACATGAGGATAAATTTCCGGTGGAGGTAAATAAGGCTGATTTTCACGAGCTTATGAGGGTGCCAGGGATAGGAAGAATTTCGGCCAAGAGGATTGCGGAGACTCGGAAGCAAGAAAAGTTCACCCGACTTGATCAGTTGAAAAGAACTGGAGCAGTAACTACCCGCGCCCGTAACTTTCTTACTCTGCAAGGTAGATTTTACGGCGGTGGGGGAGTGAAGACTACTCACCACATTAATGAGCAGCTTTTTCTCTGGGAAGAACTATGAATGAAAAAGCTGAGGTAATAAAGCCCTTGGTGAAAGACCTCGGGAAGAAATTTTCGGTGAGGTTAGAAATTGATCTTGCCTCTCTTGAAAGTTCGGAGATTTTTAAGTGGTTTTTAGCTTCTATTCTCTTTGGGGCCAGAATATCTGAGACGATCGTAGTGAATACTTACCGGGAGTTTGAAAAAGAGAAAATTTTATCTGTTGAGGCTATTTTAAGAACTGGATGGGATGGATTGGTGAAAATACTGGATAAGGGCGGATATGTGAGATATGATTTTAAAACGGCCACCAAGCTTCTAGAGGTAATGGGAAGTCTCAAGGATAAATATGGAGGAGATTTAAATACTCTGCATGAGGATTCTTTAGATTCAAAAGATCTGGAGAGAAGGATAAAAAATTTAGGTAAAGGAATCGGCGAGGTTACGGTGGGAATATTCTTAAGAGAACTTCGAGGACTGTGGGAGAAGGCAGGCCCTCCCTTGTCTCCTTTAGTACTTACCGCCGTGAGGAACTTAGCGCTGCTGAACAGAGAAGCCGCCAATTCCTCAGCCCTGAGGTCACTAAAGTTTTTGTGGGAGAGAAATTTTGTAAGAGGAAGGGATTTTGCTGATTTCGAGGTGGCCTTACTTCGTCTGGGGAAGGACTGGTGCCGCCGAGGTAAATGTAAGGAATGCCGATTAAAGAAATATTGTCCATCATGCAAAAGACAGGATTAGAGGATTAGAGGGGTAGAGGATTAAAAAGCAAAACAAAAAGACAGGATTAGACCGACTTATTTACTCTTCAAAAATAATAATTTTCCTAGTACTATCAAATCGAATAAAGAGAAAACCCTGAGGTAAAAATTATGGCCCGAGAAAGGGTAGTTGTGGCTATGAGTGGAGGGGTGGATTCATCCACGGCTGCTCTTCTTCTTAAAAAAGAAGGCTACCAAGTTATTGGAATAACCATGCAGATTTGGCCTTCGGACAGGATAGCCAGTGAGGCAGACAAATTGGGTGGTTGCTGTTCTTTGGGGGCGGTAGAGGATGCTCGCCGAGTAGCACGAAAGCTAGACATCCCTTACTATGTAATGAATTTTCGTAAAGTTTTTGCGGAGAGAGTGATTGCCAATTTTTGTGAGGAATATAAAAAAGGTAGGACCCCTAATCCCTGCATTAGATGTAACCAGTACATAAAGTTCACGGCCTTGCTGGAAAGAGCAAAAAAACTGGATGCTCGCTTTATCGCTACTGGCCATTATGCCAGGATTGAGTTCGATAGAACTCGCAGAAGGTATCTTCTTAAGAAAGGTATTGATTCAAAAAAAGATCAATCCTATCTCTTATATGCAATGACTCAGTTTCAGCTAAAACATACCCTAATGCCTTTAGGAAATCTGACCAAGGAAAAGGTAAGGAGAATAGCACGTGAGGAGGCTTTGCCAGTGGCCGATAAGTCGGAAAGTCAGGAAATCTGTTTCATTCCCGATGATGATTACAGAGAGTTTCTTAAGGGGTGCCTGCCGGGGGCAACAAAGTCGGGGCCTATTCTTGATAGAGAGGGAAAAGTTCTTGGAGAACATCAAGGAATCCTATTTTATACTATTGGACAGCGCAGAGGAATAGGTATGGCCGTGGGTGAGCCTTTGTATGTTCTGTCTATTGATAGAAAGAAAAACGCTATTGTAGTGGGTAAAAATAGCGATGTCTATGCCGATGAATTAGTGGCTACCCGGCTAAATTACGTAGACAGGGAGAAATTGACTGAGCCTACCAGGGTGAAGGCAAAGATAAGATACGGTGCGAGAGAAGCCGAGGCAATAGTTGCTCCTTTAGATAAAGATGAGGTTCAGGTAAAATTTAGAAAGCCCCAGAGGGCTATTACTCCTGGACAGGCAGTTGTATTTTATGATGGGGATGTACTGGTGGGCGGAGGAACCATAGCTAAAAGTGTGAGACGAAATTGATTAAAAACTATCAATTTGCTATGATAAAGGAAAAATATCAGCGTCCATCTACGGCTGACTGCTGAATGTTTACCAAGGAGGTGATGAGAAGTGAAGGAGATAAGAATCGGTAAAGTCTCTAAATATTTCGTTCACCCAGAGGTGGCGGCTATCGAGCTTGAGGAAGCGGTAAAAGTGGGAGATACGATTCACATCAAGGGACACACCACTGATTTTAAACAGGAGATAGAATCTATGGAGATAGAGAATGAGCCAATAAAAGAGGCAAAGCCTGGGGATTCCATAGGTGTCAAAGTTAAGGAAAGGGTTAGGCTCAATGATCTGGTTTATAAAGTGATTGAATAAAAGTTTGCCAGGAGTCCCGTATGTCTTTGAGTGACAAAATATTAGAAGGACTGAACCAGAAGCAGAGAGAAGCAGTCACCTATGGAGAGGGTCCCCTTTTGATTGTGGCCGGGGCGGGAACAGGAAAAACTCAGGTAATCACCAGGCGCATTGCCTGGCTTGTTGCTGCCAAAAAGGCAAAACCTGAGGAGATCCTGGCCCTTACCTTTACCGAAAAAGCTGCTGCTGAAATGGAGGAAAGGGTAGATATTCTGGTACCCTATGGATACACTGGAGTTTGGATTGGCACTTTCCATGCCTTTGGTGATAGTGTCTTGAGAGAGAATGCTTTGCAGTTGGGTCTGGTGCCGGACTTACAGGTATTGACCAGACCAGAGCAAATTATTTTCTTTCGTGAGCATCTCTTTGAATTTCCTCTTTCCTATTATCGACCACTGGGTAATCCCACCAGATATATTGAAGCCATGATTACTCTCTTCAGCCGAGCAAAAGATGAGGATGTTATCCCGGAGGAATATCTTGCTTATGCCGAGAAGTTGAAAGAGGAAGCCAAAGGGGGGCCCGATGACCCAGAACTTGAAGAAATTGCTACCCAACAGATGGAAATTGCTCGAACTTACAAAAAATATCAGGATTTGCTTGCTCAGCATGGAAAGATTGATTTTGGAGATCAGATAACTCTTCCTCTCAAGCTTTTTCGAACCCATCCGGCGGTGCTCCGTCAATATCAAGACCGCTTTCGCTACATTCTGGTAGATGAGTTTCAGGATACCAATTATACCCAATTCCAGTTGGTTAAGCTCCTGGCCTCCCGAGATCAAAACATCACCGTGGTAGCGGATGATGATCAATCAATCTATAAATTTAGAGGAGCGGCTATAAGCAATATTTTGGGCTTTATGAATACCTATCCCAAAGCAAAGCAAACGGTTTTAACTGAGAACTATCGCTCCACTCAGGTAATTTTAGATGCTGCCTATCGCCTGATAAGCTATAATAATCCAGATCGCCTTGAATTTAAGAATAATGTTGATAAACATCTCAAGGCTCAGGTGAGGAAAGGACTGAGTATAAAACATCTTCACTACGATACACTCTTTAGTGAGGCAGAGGCAGTGGCCAATTTAATTAAAGAAAAGGTAGAAAGAGAAGATTACAGCTTCCGGGATTTCGCTATTCTGGTGCGGGCAAATAACGATGCGGATCCATTCTTAAGGTCTTTAAATATGGCCGATATACCCTGGTCTTTTTCTGGAAATGAGGGACTTTACTCACGGGAAGAGGTTCGCCTCCTTATTTCTTTCTTAAGGAGCGTGGCCAACTTCGATGACAGTGTTAGCCTTTATTATCTTGCCGCTTCTGAAGTGTATCGGCTTTCGGCTAGAGATCTTACCTTATGTATGAATTACGCCAGTCGCAGGAATCGCTCACTTTATCATGTCTTTTCCCATCTTGCAGAAATTTTAGAGTTGGATGAGGAAATCTCGCCGGAAAATAAGGCCACTATCTCAAGGATAATGAAAGATCTGGAAAAGTATGCTCAATTAGCCATCGAACGTGGCACAGGAGAGGTTCTCTACTCATTTATTATAGATAGTGGTTATCTTAAGCGTCTGACCTCTTTTTCTTCATCTACTAACGAAGAGAGGGTTAAGAACATAGCCAGGTTCTTCGATATTGTTCGCAGTATCTCCAACGTAATTACTTATGACCGAATCCCCCAGTTTACCAGCTATCTTGATTTGCTCATTGAAGTTGGTGACAACCCTGCTGTAGCTGAAGCTGATACTGAGGCCGATGCGGTGAATGTCCTCACCGTACATAAAGCGAAAGGACTGGAGTTTCCGGTAGTTATCATGGCCAGTCTTGTCTCTCAGAGATTTCCCTGTCATTATCGTCGGGAAAGTATATTCTTGCCCGATCCTCTGATTAAGGATATTCTTCCCAGCGGAGATTTTCACCTGCAGGAAGAGCGACGTCTTTTTTACGTGGGGATGACCCGAGCTAAAAAAGAGCTTTGTTTTACCAGCGCTAAAGATTACGGGGGAAAAAGGCCAAGAAAAGTAAGCCAGTTTGTCCTGGAAGCTCTAGATCTATCCAAGATGGAGGTGAAACCCCAGAAGTCCTCTGCTCTGGAAGTGATAGAGCGAAGTGCTCCTAAGGTAAGTATAGAACACGAACTATATGAGGCAATCCCGGAAACAGAGATACTAACGGTAAGCTATTTCCAGATAGACGATTATCTCACCTGCCCCTTAAAATATAAGTATGTTCATGTCCTTCGGGTACCTATTCTGCCTCACCATGCTGTGATCTACGGTAAAGCTCTTCATGACGCAGTTCAAGAATATTATCGCCGTAGGCTCACAGGAGTTAGAATTACAGAGGAAGAGCTTCTGGCTTTTTTTGAGAATTCCTGGATGAGCGAAGGATTCCTCACCCGGCAGCATGAAGAACAAAGGCTGGAAGTGGGGCGAAGAACGCTGCGGTCCTTCTATCAAATGGCTGAAGCAGAAAAACATTTGCCTGTCTATGTGGAGAAAGAATTTAGTTTTTTACTGGAAAACAATAGAGTTACCGGACGGTGGGATCGTGTGGATATCCGGGATGGAGAAGTTTGTCTCATCGATTTTAAATCTTCCGATATAAGGAAGAAAGAAAAGGCCGATAAAAGGACCAGAGAGAGTCTCCAGTTAGCTATCTACGCATTGGCTTATCAAAAAATCTATGGAAAGATACCCGATCGGGTGGAACTTCACTTTCTGGAATCGGGCCTGGTAGGGACGGCAAGTCTAACCGAGCATAATCTTGATCAGACAGTGGAAAAGATTGGTAAGGCGGCAGCGGGCATTCGTGCCAGACTATACGAGGCCAAGCCAGTTTATCTGGCTTGTAGATATTGTGCTTATGAGAAAGTATGTCCGCATTCTGCGGGCAAAAGGTAAGCAAAGAAGTTGATAGCTCATAGCTGATGGCTCATAGTAAAAGGCTAAAAACTATGAACTATGAGCTATGAACTATGAGCTAAAATGAATGTATCATCGAGGGATAGATTAATTCTGGCTCTGGATGTGGATAGCCAAGAAAGAGCTAAGGCTATAGTAGAAAAGTTAAGCGAGTTCATGGGGGTATTTAAAGTAGGGCCTCGCCTATTTACCCGTTGCGGCCCAAAAATTATAGATCTAATCAAGGAAAGGAATAGCAAGGTTTTTTATGATGCTAAGTTTTATGATATTCCTTCTGTGGTAAAGAAAGCTGCTCAAGCCTCGGCCGAGATGGGAGTAGATATGCTCACCCTCCATACTCTGGGAGGTTCCGAGATGATGAAGGCCGCAGTGGAAGGGATAAGAAGCGAAAATAGTAAAGTTAAAGTATTGGGGGTTACCCTCCTTACTTCCTTAAGTTCCCGAATTTTGAAAGAGGAGCTGGGAATTAAAAAGAATTTAAATGAAGAGATTATTCACTTAGCCGGTCTTGCCAGGAAGGCCGGGTTAGACGGGGTAGTTACCTCCGCCTGGGAACTTGAGGAACTAAGGAGGAACTTTGGGTCAGATTTTATTCTAGTAGTTCCTGGAATAAGACCGCCAGGAAGCGCAAAGTTTGAACAAAGAAGAATTTCCACTCCTAAAGAGGCCATAGAAAAAGGAGCTGATTTTCTGGTGGTGGGACGTCCTATCCTGAACTCCAAGAATCCAGTGGAGACAGCCAAAAGGATTCTAAGAGAAATGGACAGTTAGCCAATGAGATTGCCCAAGACTTTACTTTTCTTAATGGAAAAAAAATTTATATAGTTGTCTTTTACCAAATGAATTAGGGGGTAAGATTGGAGATACTGACAATAATTTTTGGCATGGCAGGAGGATTAGCTTTATTTCTTTACGGTATACATGTGCTTAGCGAAGGTTTACAAAGAGCTGCTGGTGGAAAGTTAAAGTCAATATTGGAAAAGATAACAGATAAACCAATAAGGGGAGTAGCAACAGGAGCACTTGCAACAGCAGTTATTCAGAGTAGCAGTATCACCACTGTTACACTTATTGGACTAATAAATGCCGGTTTAGTAAACTTGAAGCAAGCTGCTGGAGTGATAATGGGAGCTAATATAGGAACAACGGTTACAGCTCAGTTAGTTGCTTTTCATATTGGAAGATATGCACTGCCTATAATTGCCATTGGTACTTTGATATTTTTTACAGCTAGAAAGAAAAAATATCATTGTTTAAGTCAGATATTACTTGGTTTTGGTATATTATTCTTAGGTATGAATTTAATGAGTGAAGGAGTTGAGCCATTGAGCAGTTCTGCATTTTTCTTAGATATGATGGAGAAATTTAGTAAAGTACCTGTACTTGGCGTCGCTGCTGGAGCTATTTTTACCGGGCTTATTCAAAGCAGTAGTGCAACATCTGGTTTAGTAATAGCCATGGGCACAAAAGGTTTACTTAGTTTAAAAGCAGCTATAGCAATTATAATAGGTGCAAATATAGGTACTTGTGTTACAGCTTTAATAGCCTCTATTGGT